>CAIPGD010000420.1 GCA_903864485.1 uncultured bacterium
AGCGCATCCCGCCAATCCATGGCGTCCATCGACAGGACCCGAGGCCCACCCTGCCCAGCCGCGACCTGCGAAGCCTGCCGGCGCTCCACCCAAAGAATGACCAGCCCCCCGACAATAAACGCGAGCGCTACCGGAACGGGCGCAAACAGCGATCGCTTGATCGCAGAACCAAAAGCCAAGCCGAGGACCGCCGCAGGCATAAAAGCCAATGCAACGTGGAGGACAAACTGCCGCGATGACTGACCCGCGGAGTCCGAGCGTCCAAGGCCCTTCAGCACGCTGGTCACGCGCGCCCGAAAGTACCAGAGCACCGCCAACATGGCGCCCGACTGAATGGCGATTTCGAACACTTTCGCCCGCTCATCCACAAAACCCAGCAAGTGGCCCACGAGGATCAGGTGACCCGTACTGGAAACGGGTAAGAACTCGGTCAATCCCTCCACGATTCCCATCAGGGCGGCTTTGACCAGAAGCGGCAATGCGATCAGAACGTCCATGTGGCGTCACTCATTTCACAAAAAAGGTTTGTTCGTCGCGCCTCTCGACAAGGCCCTGCAGGATAAGTTCATCCAGGTGCTGGGTAATCGTCCGGCGCTCAGCCCCGTCGAGCCAAACCGCGTTGGCATGCGGGGGATACAGGACCCGCGCCTGCACCAGTGCCTCGATCGTGTGCAGACCCGACCTCAACAATTCGAGTACGCGCTCCGAACGCTGATCGATTTTGCTAATAAAAGCCGCCAGGGCCGCTTCAAAGGTCACACGATCTTGAATGACCCCCCGATGGTGCGAGGTCACCCAGATTGAGGCGGGTAGTTCACGCACCCGAGCGAGCGTCTTGCGGAAATCAATAAGGCTCGAAGTGGCGTCACCGTAATACGGACCGAAACCGGTGAGATCAATATCGCCCAAAAATGCGAGACCGATCGGTTCGACCCAAAGCACGCAGTGCCCCCGGGTGTGCCCAGGCATGTGCACCGCCTGAACCTTGACGCCACCCAGATCCCAGCTGGCCCCGTCCTGATAACCCTGCGCATGAGCGCAGGGCTGCCAGTCAAAATCGCGCTCGATCTGCGGCTGCAACTGCGCCAACACATCTGGTTCGTAGCCATAGTGCTCGGCCAATCCCTTCCAACTACGCGCGGCTTCGAGGTCGCCCTCATGGACAAAAATTCCAGCGTTCTTAAGCCTGGGTAGCCCGACCACATGGTCCTCATGGACGTGACCCAAAATCGCCAGATCCACCGTTTCGAACCATGCCCCCAGGCCTGCGGAAAATTGGCGAGTGATGCGCGGCGTATCAAAGGCCGCCCGCGCATCGCGCCCCTCCAGCAGGATCTGATTACCATCCGGATACTTGCCGGACCGATCCCCCAAAATCACCGTAACAGGACCAAAATGGGCGCTCGCCAACGCGGGTTCGTTCGCGGCGGCTAGATCCTGAACTCGACCCAAAGCCATCCTAATTCTCCTGCGCGACCACTGACTGGATTCGCGGCAACGTGGTTTCAGCATCAGCGGGGCTGAGTATAGTCAGGTGCGCCGATCAATAGACCGATCATTAGCCTGATCGATACCCCCTCGCGGCAGGTAGAATCCACACAGCTTTTGGGAGCCAAAATGGATATCGAACGCGCGCGGTTCAATATGGTCGAACAGCAGATTCGCCCCTGGGATGTGCTCGACCCCGACGTTCTAGAGCTTTTGTATGCCCTCAAGCGGGAGGATTTCGTGCCGCCGGCTTACCGGGCGATGGCCTTTACCGACATGGAAATCCCTCTAATCGTGGGTGACCGGCCCACCGGGCAGACCATGTTCTCGCCAAAAATGGAAGCCAGACTGCTGCAGGAACTCTCTCTGCAGCGCAATGAGTCAGTCCTTGAAGTGGGGGCGGGTTCGGGCTACATGGCCGCGCTCATGGCACACCGGGCGGGTCAAGTCGTTTCCCTCGAGATCAATCCGGCAATCGCGCAGTTCGCCCGAGATAACCTTGCCCGTGCGGCAATCACCAATGTGCGGATCGAGTGTGCGGACGGCGCCCATATCGGCACCCCAGGTACCGTCGCAGGAGATGTCTCGACACAGCAAGGCTGGGATGCCATCGTCTTGTCGGGGTCGGTGCCCTATATGCCAGAAAACATCCTAGCTCGATTGCGCGCAGGCGGTCGAGCCATTGCCATCGTAGGCGAAGCCCCCGTCATGACCGCGCGCTTGTTCACCCGTATCGATAGCGGTGGATCGGCCGTCGCACGCTTTGAAACCGTCGACTTGTTTGAAACGATGGCCATTGCGTTGCAACATTTCCCGCAGCTAGCGTCTTTCCACTTCTGAGCGCCCCTCAGCTTCCGCACCCTGCCATGTACCAAATCAGTCCCACTGAGCTGGCAAGACAATTTGCCAGCGCCAAAGAAGCCGCCGCCACCGTGCCGTTCGTTCTCGATATTCGGGAGACCTGGGAAATCGAGCGCGCGTCTATCCCCGGAACCCACCATCTGCCGATGAGTCAGATTGTTGCCCGTATCAGTGAACTCGATCCGCAAAAACCCGTGATCTGCATGTGCCATCACGGTGGACGTTCGATGCAGGTCGGTGCCTGGCTCGAAACCCAGGGCTTCGTTCACGTCACGAATCTGACCGGTGGAATCGAGGCCTGGTCGCTCGAAGTGGATGCCACCATACCGCGCTATTGATAGACCGCGATAGATCGACCCAGATAGATCGACCCCGATAGATCGACTCCGAAGCGAATTGAAATCATGAATTTAAAACCGCTCGCAAGCGTCGCCGTTGCAGTGACCTTGGCATATGCTCAGGCACCGGCTTGGGCACTGGACCTGAAGCAAGCGCTCGCCGCCGCATCCGGCCAGGACGCCCAACTTGCCTCGGCACGAGCGCAGCTACAAACCGTCCGCGAACGTGTGCCACAGGCGTCTGCCGGGCTGCTCCCTACCGTCAATGGGATCACCAACATCAACCGTCAGACGGTCGATACCTCGCTGAGCACGCGCCGCGAAAGTACCCCGCGCCAATTCGCGATCAGCCTGAATCAACCCTTGCTTCGAATGGATCGATTCGAAACGCTGGAACAAAGCAAGCTTGCGGTCGCGCAAGCCGAGGCAGCGCTGGAAGCCAGTCGGCAAGACCTCATCGTACGGGTCGCCACAGCTTACTTCGACATCCTGTCGGCCCAGGACACGCTAGCGGCCGTACGTGCTCAAAAGCGCGCGATCGCCTTGCAACTCGAGAGCGCGAAGCGCAACTTTCAGGTCGGTACCGCCACGATTACGGACCAGCAGGAAGCTCAGGCTCGCGCGGATCTTACGGACTCGCAGGAGATTGCCGCCGAAAATGATCTCGGCAATAAGCGCAACGCGCTGGCGATTTTGACTGGCCGACCATTCCAGGAAATGTCCACATTGGACGGATTGCGATCGGGTCTGGCCTTGCTGCCACCGGAGCCCGCGCAAGATGAGGCCTGGACAGAGCGCGCGCGCGCCGAAAACATGAATGTGCGTCAAGCCGCCATTGCGCTTGAAGTGGCCCGCCGCGAAATCACCAAAGCCAGGTTCGGGCACTGGCCCACCATCGATTTCGTGAGCTCGGCCAGTCGTAGCGAAAGCTCAACGTTGGGCGTCACCGCTGCCAATATCAACTCGATGTCGGTCGGCCTCCAGCTGGCAGTTCCCATCTATGCGGGTGGTGCAATCACCGGCCGGGTGCGCGAAGTCGTCGCTGCGAGCGAAAAAGCCATGGCTGACCTCGAAGTGGCGCGACGCAGCGCCGACCTTACCGCCCGACAACTGGTCCGCAAAGTCACGTCTGGCTTGGCCCAAGTGCGTGCACTTGAGGCCGCCGAGCGGTCTAGTCAGCTCGCTCTCGACTCCAATCTACTGGGCTATCAGGTCGGCGTGCGGATCAATATTGATGTCCTGAATGCCCAACAGCAACTCTTCTCAACGCGTCGCGATCTCGCGCTGGCCCGCTACACCGTGCTGGTCGATGGCCTGCGCTTGCGTCAATCGGTCGGTGGACTGGACGAAAACGACCTAAGCTCAGTCAATGCACTGCTGACCGCATTGGCGCCGGCAGCGGAGGCTACTGGGACGGTTGCAGGAAAATCCGCCTCCACATCCACCACCCCATCCGCCGCCGCCCCAGCGGCCACAGCCCCAGTGACCGTCCCCTCGGTCACGACCATGAACCCTCAACCGATCGATGGCAGCAAGCCCGTAGCCAGCGCGCCCGTCAAGTCGGCCCGCTCGGCAAAAGGCAAACCAAAGCCCTGAGCGTACGCTGGGTAGCACCGCGGTGCGAAGCCACCCATGCGAGCGCTGACAACGACATCGCAGTGCGCTGACTCGGGTTCTCCGCGACGCTTTGTGCAAGCTCGAGCGCATGGGCAGCCGTCGTCGCCCTGAGGGCTGCCCCGCATTCAACGGCATCCTCGGCGGCCTGCGCAAAATTGAAGGTATGCGGCCCAAGCACCACGGGGCAACCCACTGCGGCCGCTTCAATGAGGTTCTGACCGCCAAACGGGCGCAGGGACCCCCCCAGAATCGCCACATCGGCCATCGCGTACCACGCGGTCATCTCCCCCATCGAGTCCCCCAGGATCACCTCGGCCTGAGCCCAGTCCGTATCCTTCGAACGTCGAACGAGCTGAAATCCGTGCGCCTGGATCTGCTCAGCCACTGCGTCAAACCGCTGGGGATGGCGCGGCACAATTACCCACAGGGATTTTCGATGAAGTCCCGCCAATAGATCGGCCTCTTCGCCATCCCTCGTACTGGCAGCCAAAATGACCTGGCGTCCAGACTGGGGTCCAGATTGTGGCCCAGACTGGGGCTGAGCCTGTGAATCAGACAGGCCCGCCCGCCACTGGCGTCCAAGCGCCGATAACGCCGCATCCACGGGCCGATCAAACTTGAGGTTGCCGGCAATCAATGCCCCATCGACGCCCAAGGTTCGAAGCCGCTCTGCGTCACGTGGAGTTTGCGCCACGATGGCGGCAAGAGACGCCAGCGCGGGCTCGATCAACCAGCGGATCCGTTGCGCACGGCGCAACGAACGTGGCGATAATCGCGCATTTACCAACGCCATGGGGACCCCCGCGTCGGCGCATTGCGCGATCAGATTGGGCCAAACCTCGGTCTCCATCAGAACCCCAAGTCCAGGGCGATGTACCCTCAAAAACCGTCGCACAGCGCCGGGCGTGTCGTAGGGCAGCCAGGCCTGCTCAACCCGGCCGGCAAACTCGGCCCGTGTCGCGATCTCCAAACCTGCCGCGCGTCCGGTAGCGGTCATATGGGTCAGCAGAAACCGTACGCTCGGATCGTGTTCGAGCCATGCTTGCATGAGGGGGACGCAGGCATGGGTTTCGCCCAGCGAGACCGCATGCAACCAGACCCGTTGATCAGTACCCGCTGAACCCCCAGAACTGCCCCCCTGGTCGCGGATGCCCCAGCCCCAGCGCTCCCACCACCGAGACCCATAACCGGGCTCGCGTCGGGCCCTCAGCCAAAGCCGCAAGAGCAGCGCCGGCGTCGCGAATCGGACCAATAGGGTCCAGAGCAGCAGACTCAACTGCTGGAGCGGATTGCGCGGGTTACGGGGGTTACGGGGGTTACTTAAGTCACGCCGATGGCGCGGTGGACCCTCGTCCCGCTTCGACGACACCGGCCTTAGTGCCAACGTCCAATCCGGTCGATCACGGAACGGACCTGATCGGGGGTAGGCGGCTTCGCCACGCCCCCAACCGCTTCAGCGCGGACCAGCCAGTCCGGAAAGTAAACGCGCGGATCGGTCGCCGTAAAAATACCGACCAGCGGCGCACCATAGGCCGCTGCAAGATGGAGCAACCCAGTGTCCACCCCAGCCACAAGATTGGCCCTCGACATCAACCAGGTGACTTCGGCCATCGTCATCGCGGGCGCTACTTGGGCGTAGCGCAGCCCCTCGGTCAAGGCCCTTGCGCGGGCCTGCTCGGCGGGGTTACCCCAGGGCAAAATCGAAAATCGCCGAGCCGCTTCAAACAACTCGAGCAACGCGCGCCAGGATCGATCTGGCCATCGCTTTTCTTCCCGCGCAGTCCCATGTAGAAGAATCGCAAACGCGTGTTCCCCGAACCGGCCCGCGAATGCACCTACCTCCCCGCCAGGGTCTGGTGGTGCCCGAAGGCCAAAGACCGGGTTGCCAACGGGCTGATAACCTACGGCGGCACCTGCCAGCTTGCGCACCCGCTCCACGGGCGGCAACTTT
Source organism: uncultured bacterium (assembly GCA_903864485.1). Classification (GTDB taxonomy): domain Bacteria; phylum Pseudomonadota; class Gammaproteobacteria; order Burkholderiales; family Burkholderiaceae_E; genus RFPW01. The sequence goes on from CAIPGD010000420.1 coordinate 6,256, forward strand.
GGGTCTACCGCATACGTCTTGCCATACGCCCATGTGGCCAGAGGCTCGCGCACGCTGGCCCGATCAAAGCCTGCCCGCGGCCCGATCGCCTGGGTTGACAACAATGCGCTCTTGATAAGTCCCTGCAGGTCGAGCACCAGACCGTAACGGCGGCCACGAACACTATCGCGCCAGATTTTCCATTCGGATCGGGTCGCCGCCGAAAAAGGAGCGTTGCGCCAACGCCGTACTGCGACCGGCAGAGTCCGTCCGACGGCTGGATGCCAGTGAATCAAGTCGGCATAGGTGTCTTCGACCACCCAATCCAGTTCCAATTCAGCGCCCTTCTGGCGAAAGTGACGAGCCAGATCTGTCGCAACCGGGAGCGCATGGACGACATCCCCCATCGAGGTGGTCTTTATGATCAGAATTCGCATGATGTGCTGAGTTCCAGGCAACCGGCAAAGATCCTCCATTTTGCCGCTATCCTTGACGGTTGCGTCACGCAAGATCGCTTTTAGGCCTTCCCATGCTTCTTGTCACTGGCGGCGCCGGGTTTATCGGTGCCAATTTTGTGTTGAATACGATCGCAACGTCGGGGGAGTCGATCGTCGTCCTCGATTCGCTCACCTACGCAGCCAATCCTGCCAACCTTGAAACGCTGGTAGACGATCCCCGCCTCAATCTTGTGGTGGGTGATGTCGGCGATCGCTCCCTCGTACGTTCGCTGCTCGAACAACATCAGCCTCGCGCCTTGGTTCACTTCGCTGCCGAAAGTCATGTCGACCGGTCAATCGCTGAATCGGACGCCTTTGTTCGGACCAACGTCAATGGGACCCATGCCTTACTCGAGGAGTCGCGACTGTTCTGGAACCAGCTAGCACCCCAGAGCCGGGATCGTTTTCGATTTTTGCATGTCTCAACGGATGAGGTCTTTGGGTCACTCGGCCCACAGGACCCCGCGTTCAATGAGCTCACACCTTACGCGCCGAACAGCCCTTACAGCGCCTCGAAAGCGGCCAGTGACCATCTGGTGCGCGCCTGGCATCACACCTATGGTCTACCGACCCTGATCACGAACTGCTCGAACAATTACGGACCGTTCCAGTTTCCAGAAAAACTGATTCCACTGACGATTCATCGGGCACTTGCCGGCGAATCGATCCCCGTCTACGGCGACGGTAGCAACGTCCGCGACTGGCTGCACGTCAGCGATCACTGCACCGCGATCAGGACCGTCCTTGAAGGCAGCAGCCCCGGGGAAACGTGGGTCATCGGTGGCAATGCCGAGCGGCGAAATCTCGATCTCGTGCAGACGCTATGCGACGTTCTGGATCGTTTGCGCCCGGACCCCGAAGGCCGATCGTATCGACGCCTGATTACCTTCGTGACCGACCGCCCCGGCCATGATCAGCGCTACGCGATTGATGCGGGCCGCCTGCGCGACCAATTGGGATGGACGCCCGCCAAGACCTTCGAAAGCGGACTCGAAGAGACCATTCAGTGGTACCTGAACCACGGTGATTGGCTCGAAAACGTCACCAGCGGTCGCTATCGCGACTGGATTTCCCAGCAGTACAGTGGGCGGCAAGGATGAAAGGCATTTTGCTCGCCGGAGGGTCTGGCACGCGCTTGTACCCGGTGACACAAGTCGTATCGAAACAGCTGCTGCCGGTCTTCGATAAGCCGATGATCTACTACCCGCTCACGACGCTCATGTTGGCGGGTATTCGCGAGATTTTGATCATCTCCACGCCCCAGGATCTTCCCCGTTTCAGACAACTCCTGGGCGACGGTCAGCAATGGGGCGTGACCTTTAGCTATGCAGAGCAGCCCTCGCCCGATGGTCTTGCCCAGGCTTTCATTATTGGTCGCGACTTTGTCGGCGACGATCGCGTCGCACTGGCGCTTGGTGACAATCTTTTTCACGGCCACGATCTGTCCGCGCTGGTCCGCACGGCGGCACAACGCGAACACGGTGCGACTGTTTTTGCCTACGCTGTCGAAGATCCCGAGCGCTACGGCGTCGTCAGTTTCGACGCCAGCGGTCACGCCATCGACATCGAAGAAAAACCTGTTAACCCCAAGTCGCGCTATGCCGTCACGGGGCTCTATTTTTATGACAATCGGGTCCTTGAAATCGCCGCGCAGGTTAAACCTTCACAACGCGGCGAGCTTGAGATCACCGACGTCAACCGGGCCTACCTTGCCATGGGTCAACTCGAGGTCGCGGTCATGGGGCGCGGCTACGCCTGGCTCGACACCGGGACTCATGAATCCCTGCTCGAGGCGAGCGCCTTCATTGAAACGATCGAGCGGCGCCAGGGCCTGAAAGTCGCTTGCCCCGAAGAGGTTGCATTCAGGCTCGGCTGGATCGATGCAGACCAGCTGCGCACGCTTGCCAAGCCGCTGGCCAAGACCGGCTACGGCCGGTACCTGCTTCGGGTCATCGACGAACAGATTTTTGGATAAACACCATGCAGGTCAAAGCCACCAGTCTCCCGGGCGTCCTGATCCTCGAACCTGCATTGTTTGCCGATGACCGCGGTTTTTTCACCGAGCAGTTCAACGCCAGGGTATTCGCTGAAGCGACCGGTTTTCGCGGGACCTTTGTTCAGGACAATCTTTCACGCTCGCTGCGCGGGGTCGTTCGGGGCCTGCACTACCAATTAGGTCAGCCACAATCCAAACTCGTCACCTGCTCACGCGGCGAGATCTTCGATGTCGCGGTTGATCTTCGCCGGGGCTCGCCGCATTTTGGCCAATGGACCGGATTCGTACTTTCAGAAGCGAATCGTCAGCAGGCCTGGATTCCTCCCGGATTCGGTCACGGGTTCGTTGCATTGAGCGATGTTGCCGAAGTTTTTTATAAAGTCGACGCCTTTCGGCATGCGCCCGGTGAACGATCTATTTGTTGGAATGACCCTGAAATTGGTATCGATTGGCCCCTCGCAGGCAGCGACGCCCGACTCTCGCCCAAAGATGAACAGGC
>CAIPGD010000421.1 GCA_903864485.1 uncultured bacterium
CAGGTTGCTGAAGGGCTCATCGAACCCGACCAAACCGACATCGCGCATGACCCGGGTCCAGAACCTCGCGTAAAGCAAGTGCAGGACCGCGTGCTCGATCCCCCCAATGTACTGGTCCATCGGCATCCAGTAATCATTGCGGGCATCGACCATGGCTTCGCTTGCGTCCGGCGAGCAGTAGCGCATGAAGTACCAGGACGAATCGACAAAGGTGTCCATCGTGTCGGTTTCGCGACGCGCGGGCGCATGGCACCTTGGACAATTTGTCCGCCAGAAGCGGTCGTCTTTGGCCAGCGGGTTACCACTGCCATCGGGGATCAGATCATCGGGCAGGATGACGGGCAACTGGTCATCCGGCACGGGTACCGCACCACATGTCTCGCAGTGGATGATCGGGATGGGGGTGCCCCAGTAACGCTGGCGCGAGACGCCCCAGTCGCGCAGTCGCAAGGTGGTGCGCTTCTCGCCGAGCCCTTGCGCCGCAAGGCGCTCGACCACCCGATCGACTGCCGCTTGATAGGCCAGACCATCGAGCTCGCCGCTGTGGACGCAAACCCCGTTTAATTTGTCGGCATACCACTCCGCCCAGACCTCGGTGCTGAACTGAGTGGATTGGTTGGCGGCAGCCGAGGCGGAAAGGCTGGTGGCGGGTGCAACCACTTGCTTGATCGGCAGGCCATAGGCCCGCGCGAAGGCGAAGTCCCGTTCATCGTGGGCGGGTACGCCCATCACCGCGCCGTCGCCATAGCTCATCAGGACGTAATTACCGATCCAGACCGGTACCGGCTCGCCGGTCAGGGGGTGGGCAACGCATAGGCCCGTCGGTACCCCTTCTTTTTCGCGTGTTGCAACGTCGGCCTCGGCAACGCCGCCGGCGCGGCATCGCTCGATAAACGCTTCAATATCGGACCGCCCCTGGGCCGCGAGCGTAGCGACTGGGTGTTCTGGTGCAACCGCTACAAAGGTCACCCCCATGATGGTGTCTGCGCGCGTCGTAAAGACGTAAAGGCGTCCGTCGCCCACGAGATTTCCGTCCATGTCCTTGAGGGTGTGCGGGAATGCAAAGCGCACGCCTTCGGAGCGTCCGATCCAGTTGTGCTGCATGGTCTTGACGCGCTCGGGCCAACCGAGTCCGTCGAGCCCATCGATCAACTCGTCTGCGTACTTCGAGATCCCCAGGTAGTACATGGGAATTTCACGCTTTTCGACAATGGCTCCGCTGCGCCAACCGCGGCCGTCGATGACTTGTTCATTGGCCAGGACTGTCTGGTCAATCGGATCCCAGTTCACGCTACCCGTGCGCAGGTAGGCAATGCCACGTTCGAGCATGCGCAAGAAGAGCCATTGATTCCAACGGTAATAATCAGGTGAGCAGGTGGCTACCTCGCGCGACCAGTCGATCGCCAGTCCCATCGACTGCATCTGCGCCTTCATGTGCGCAATGTTTGACCAGGTCCACGCCGCCGGCGCCACTCCGTTGGCCATCGCAGCATTTTCGGCCGGCAGGCCAAACGCATCCCAGCCCATCGGCATCAGGACGTTCCAGCCATTCATTCGCAGGTGACGCGCCATCATGTCGTTGATGGTGTAGTTGCGCACATGCCCCATATGCAGCTTGCCCGAGGGGTAGGGCAGCATCGAACAGGCGTAGTACTTGCCTCGCGGGAACCGCGGATCATTTTCTTTGGCACGCCAGGCGTCGATGGCGGCCCAGTGGGCTTGAGCATCGCGTTCGACAGACTGAGGGGTGTATTTTTCTTGCATGGGAGGGTGCATCGAATGCGCGCAGCATCCGATCGGTTCGTGTTGGAGCAACGGTCCATGATACTGCGCAGCCAAGCCCTGCGTAGAATCTCGGCATGGCCGATCTCCTCGCGAATCTCAATGACCGCCAGCTCGCCGCGGTTACTCTCCCGCCGCAACATGCGCTCATTCTGGCCGGTGCCGGCAGCGGCAAGACCCGCGTCCTGACCACCCGGATTGCCTGGTTGTTGGCGACTGGTCAGGTTGGCCCGGCCGGCATCCTGGCCGTCACCTTCACCAATAAGTCAGCGCGCGAGATGGTGACCCGTCTCACCGCGATGTTGCCCCTGGACGCCCGTCGGATCTGGATCGGTACCTTCCATGGGCTGTGTAATCGGATGCTGCGTGCGCATCACCAGGACGCAGGGCTCCCGGCGAGCTTTCAGATTCTTGACTCTCAGGATCAGCTCGGGGCCGTCAAGCGGGTCCTGCGTGCGCTCAATGTCGATGATGAAAAGTACCCGCCGCGTCAGGTGCAGTGGTTTATTAACAATGCCAAGGAGCAGGGCCTGAGGGCCTCGTCCCTCGAGGCGCCGACGGCGTATGACCAGCGCATGGCCGAACTCTATGCGGCCTATGACGAGCAGTGCCGACGCGAAGGGGTGGTCGACTTTGCCGAACTGCTGCTTCGATCGTTTGAGTTGCTTCAGGCCCAGCCCGCGTTATGCAACCACTATCAGTCGCGGTTTCGGCACCTGCTGGTCGATGAGTTTCAGGACACCAATACGCTGCAGTACCGCTGGATTCGATTGTTGGCAGGCCCAGGTGCGGCGGTATTCGCGGTCGGTGATGACGACCAGTCGATCTATGCATTTCGCGGCGCCAATGTCGGCAACATGGCTGCGTTCGAGCGGGATTTTCAAACCCCGAACCTGAGTCGTCTTGAACAGAACTATCGTTCTTTTGGGCATATTCTGGATTGCGCCAATGAGTTGATTCAGCGCAATGCCAATCGATTGGGCAAACAACTCTGGACGGAGGCTGGGGTCGGTGAACCGGTCCGGGTCCGGGAGGCATTGAGCGATCAGGACGAGGCCCAGTGGATCGTCGAAGAGGTGCGCAGTCTTGTTCGCGATGGTTGGATGCGGGCGGATATTGCGTTGCTCTACCGATCGAACGCGCAGTCCAGAGTGCTCGAGCACGCCTTGTTCGCGGCGGGCATGCCTTATCGGGTCTACGGCGGCTTGCGTTTTTTTGAGCGGGCTGAAATCAAGCATGCGCTGGCCTATTTGCGCCTGATCGAAAACCCGGCCGATGACGGCGCATTTTTGCGGGTGGTCAATTTTCCGACCCGCGGGATCGGTGCCCGATCGATTGAGCAGTTGCAGGACGCGGCGCGCGCGCGAGGTTGCTCACTCTATGAGGCGGCCAAGGCTACTGGTGGCCGTTTGGCCGGATTCGTCGGGCTGATGGATGCCTTGCAGGCCGATAGCCTTCGCCTCGAGTTACCCGAACTGGTTGAACAGGTCAACGAGCGCAGTCAGCTTTTGGCGCACTACACGGCCGAGCGTGACGGCGAAGAGCGGATCGATAACCTGCGCGAGCTGGTGAATGCGGCGGTGACTTTCTTGGGGGATCCACCCGCAGAGGACACGGAGGCCCCGTTGCCTTTGCTGGCAGGATTTCTTGCACATGCATCGCTGGAGTCCGGTGAGAACCAGGCTGGCGAGGGCACGGATGCCTTGCAACTGATGACCGTCCACTCGGCGAAAGGCCTCGAATTCAATGCGGTCTTCGTGACGGGCCTCGAGGAAGGCCTTTTTCCGCACGAAAATTCAGCCAATGAGCCCTCGGGTCTCGAGGAAGAGCGCCGACTGATGTACGTCGCGATGACCAGAGCGCGCCAGCGCCTGTACTTGTCTTTTGCGCAAACGCGCCTCTTGCATGGTCAGACCCGGTATCACCTGCGGTCGAGATTCATTGATGAACTGCCCGATGGTGCCCTCAAGTGGTTGACACCGCGCAACGGCTTGCGAGCCACGCGAGAAGGCTGGGGCGGGGCCTGGGAAAGTGGTGGGAATGCCTGGCGCAACAAGGGCGCGGCCGGTTCAGGTGGGCAGGGCGCTCATCAGGGCTCGCAGGGTGTGCAGGGCGGACAGGCGGCAGCCGGCGTCTGGCGCGGAGGCTACGGCAGCGATGGCCGCACGGCGGCCTCCGGGGCGCCGTTTCGGATCGGACAGGCCCTCAAGCACGCAAAGTTTGGCGAAGGGGTCGTGGTGGCTTTTGAGGGGACGGGAAGTGACGCCCGAGTCCAGATCAATTTCGGACCGGCTGGACTTAAATGGCTGGCACTTGCAGTTGCGAAGCTCGAACCGTGTCCCGATAAGTGATCCATGACGAGGCGTAGAGCGCCGCTAGCATGATGAGCGAGAGCGGGCTCAAGACGAGGGAGAGCATTAACGGCCCTGGATCGAGCGTGCGGGCAATGATCTGAATCGCCATCGATAAAGCCACTGCAATCGCGAGCCAGCATAGCCCGTACACCAGGAACGCGCCGCGATTTCGCCACACTGCCACCAGACTAAAAAACATCGCCTTGACGGGAGCGATGCGGTGCCAGGCTACAAACAGCGGGGCGAACCAGAGCGCCATCTGAATCGGGGTATACAACAGCAAGAAAACCCCCGCGGCGATCATCAGGTCGATTGTCTCCAAGCCTGGGTCATCGCGCTCCAGTTGTCCGGTAATGAGCCGCATCAATGTGCCGTCATCAATCAACGACGCCAGCATGAGGGCGGCAAGCGTCGCGACGAGATTGAGCCCGCCCAAAATCAGTAGCGGCTTCCAGGCTTTGGCCTCGTCGACCCGCAACCCTTGAAACAGCAGTCGGGGTAAGGGCAGTCGATCTTGTTCGGCAGCCAACATGGCTGTCATGAGACCGACCGCAAGCAGTGGGGTCAGCAGGAGTGGAAGAAACCCACCAATCCCTGGAAACACGGAAGGGACGGTGAGCATCAGTAGGTACAAGAAAGTGAGGGTCAGAAGCGGAATCGGTTGCTTGCGCAGCAAGACAAAACCGTCCTTGATCCATTGCCAGCCCATCCGTGGCGGCCGCTGCTCAATTTGCATGAGCGCTCCCTGGGTCGAAGCGGTGGGGGGCTTCGCGCCGGGATATTAGAATCCGTTCAAAATGTGTGGGGTCGTGAGGAACGATGACCTGTGCGGGGCGCGGCAGATGGACGTCATACAGTCTCGAAATCCAGAATCGCAGGGCACCCGCCCGCTGTGCCGCAGGCCAGGCCTCCCGCTCAGATGGATCGAGCGGACGGATCAGCTGGTAGGCACTCAGCAGAGCGTTCAATCGGTCGTGATCCCATGCGCCAGTTGCCAAATTGATGCACCAGTCATTAGCGGTAACCGCCAGGTCGAACAACCAGGTATCGACGCCGGCAAAGTAAAAGTCGATGACACCCCCGACCTCGTCACCCTCGAAAAGCACGTTGTTGCGAAAGAGATCGGCATGAACCGCCGAGCGCGGCAACGACGTCAAATCCTGCGCAATCTGATACACCAGTTCATGTTCCAGAAGCCACGCTTGCGCTTCGGGTAGGAATGGCAAGAGTTGTGGCGTGACCTCGCGCCACCATGAAAGGCCGCGCAGATTGGGTTGGATACCGGGGAAATTTTGCGTGGCCAAGTGCATTCTGGCCAGCACAGACCCGATTCGGGCGCAGTCCTGTGGACTGGGATCGGTAAGTTCTTTGCCCTGAAGCCAGGTCACGAGGGTCGCCGGTTTTCCCGCGAGGGTGCCCAGAATCTGCCCGTCGTGGTCTGGCACCGGATTGGGGCAGGGAATTCCGGCCAATGCCAGATGACGCATCAGTTCCAAATAAAACGGTAACTGCTGCGCA
>CAIPGD010000422.1 GCA_903864485.1 uncultured bacterium
AAACTCCCGCATCCCCGACAATATTGGCAGGTCTGCGGCGTAGACCCGACCCAACTCATCGGCACCAGGCTGAACATGGACCAAGGTCTGGCGGGGTCGTGGGATATCGAATAGGGTGTATCCGCTTGTCGTCGCTTCTCCAAGTCTTGGCCCAATCGCAATGACCAGATCGGCTGAACGCACTCGCGCCGCGAGGCTTGGCCGGATGCCAAGGCCAACGTCCCCGGCATAGAGAGGGTGGGTATTGTCGAAAAGATCCTGATGGCGAAACGCACAAGCGACAGGCAGCGACCAGTGTTCAGCAAAGCGTTGCAGATCGGCACAGGCCGTGGCGTCCCAACCGCCACCGCCAGCGATGACAATAGGGTTCTTAGCGGCTTGCAAGCGCTGACGCAACTCGTCCATCGCCGAAGGTGAAGGACTTGCCGCGATCCGCCGCCCAGCCTGCGTCGGCGGTTCGGGGCAGGCATCGTCCAGCATGTCTTCGGGAAGCGCGAGCACCACGGGTCCTGGACGGCCTGAGGTCGCGGTATGAAACGCGCGCGAGACGTACTCAGGAATCCGCTTGGCGTCTTCAATCTGCGCGACCCACTTCGCCAAAGGCCCGAACATCTGCCGGTAGTCCACCTCTTGAAAGGCTTCCCGATCGGTGGCGGATCGCGCGATCTGGCCCACGAACAGGATCATGGGGGTCGAATCCTGAAACGCGGTATGCACTCCAATCGAGGCGTTGGTTGCACCCGGACCGCGGGTCACAAAACAGATGCCCGGGCGCCCGGTCAATTTGCCCCAAGCCTCGGCCATGTAGGCAGCGCCGCCCTCCTGGCGGCAAGTCACCAGACGAAAACGGTCTTCAACATCATGCAAGGCGTCCAGGACCTGGAGGTAGCTTTCGCCAGGAACCCCGAATCCCGTATCGGCACCATGCGCCAGTAGCGAATCAACGAGGGCTTGGGCGCCCGTGCGAGGAACAGTCATTTGAGCTCCAGAATGACGATGAAAGGCTTGCAATCAGCTATTGTGACTGTCTTCGAACGGGAATTTCTTCGAACAGGAACTTTCATGAATACCCCACTGTCGATCAAAACGCTCGAAACAGCGGTTCTGGGTGGCGGCTGTTTCTGGTGCCTTGAAGCGGTCTTTCTTGAGGTCGAGGGCGTGCACTCGGTGGTCTCAGGGTATGCCGGCGGGCAGGTCACAAACCCCTCTTACGAACAAGTGTGTGGCAAGCGGACCGGCCATGTTGAAGTTGTGCGGGTTGAATTTGATCCGGTGCGAATTTCATTCACCGAATTGCTTGAGATTTTTTTCGTAATCCATGACCCAACGACGATGGATCGTCAGGGTGCTGATTCAGGCCCGCAGTATCGGTCAGCAATCTATGCAACCACGTCTGAGCAACTGGAACAGTCTCGGGCCATGATTACGCAATTCAATACCGATCGGGTTTTTGGCGCGAACGTCGTCACGCAGGTTGGTTTGCTGGGTCAGGGTGCGGACCGTTTTTGGTCAGCTGAACCGGAACACCAGCGTTACTTTGAGCGCAATCCGTATCAGGGCTACTGTACCTACGTGGTCGCACCGAAAGTCGAGAAGTTCCGTCAGACCTTTGCCCGCCGGCGGCGCCGGGTCCCACTCTAGAAGCGATCGGCTAGTCGTCGCGGCCGATCAGGACGGCACCGAGGCGCTCTAGTTCGGCCGCTGCCGTCGCAGCCACTTCGATCGGGGTTTCACACTGCATGGGGGCGAT
>CAIPGD010000423.1 GCA_903864485.1 uncultured bacterium
ATCGCCCGACGCTCAACCTGAGTCGATCCACAGGGGACGCAGATGATGATCCGCGGGCTGGGCGCAAACGTGCTTTTGGGGTGCACCATGCGGATGAACTGCTTCAGCATCTGCTCGGTCACCGTGAAATCCGCAATGACGCCGTCTTTCATCGGCCGGATGGCTTCGATATTGCCGGGCACCTTGCCCAACATCATCTTGGCTTCTTTGCCCACCGCAGCAATAGTCATCTTGCCGTTGGGGCCACCCTCATGGCGGATGGCGACGACCGAGGGCTCGTCGAGGACGATGCCTTTCCCGCGCATGTAAATGAGCGTGTTGGCAGTGCCAAGGTCGATCGCGAGGTCGTTCGAAAAATACTTGCGAATGATGCCGAGCATTACGGGTCCGGGGTCTCGATCAGGCGAGGTCCGATCGCGGGTTCGGTCTTGCAACCCGCATTCAGACTGGCTCGCGCACGGTGGATCCGCGGATCATACCGTATACTTTGGCTCCCCTCCTGCCACGCTCCCTATGCTCACCCGCGACGATGTTCAAAGACTCGCCGAGCTTGCCCGGCTCGCGATTGATTCCGACGAGGCAGATCAAACTCTGCCGCGCCTGAACGCGGTGTTCGGACTCATCGAGCAGTTGCAAGCCGCGGCGGTGAATGATGTCGAGCCGCTGGTCCACCCCGGAGCGAACCCCAAATTGGGGACGCGCTTGCGTGCGGATTCGGTGACCGAGCAGGTCGATCGGGCAGCCAACCAGATTAGTGCCCCCAAGGTCGCTGATGGGCTCTATCTGGTGCCCCGGGTCGTGGAATGAGGGGACGCGCATGACCCAAGGCCACGATCCGAGCCAGGCGATGGGCCAAACGATGGGCCAAACGATGGGCCTCCATGCTGGCCTGGACTCAGGCGTCGCAGACCTGGCAATTGGCCTGCGATCTGGGCAATTCAGCGCTGAAGAACTCGCGCGCGCGCTCCTTGACCGAATCAGCGCCAGTCCCCTCAATGCGTTTCTAGACTTGCGCCCCGAGGTCACCCTCGCACAGGCCCGGTTAGCCGACGCCCGGATTGCCCGGGGCGAAGCGCGGGCGCTTGAAGGTGTGCCGATCGCCCACAAAGACGTCCTGGTCACACGAGACTGGGTCTCAACCGCGGGCAGCCGGATGTTGGCCGACTATCGCAGTCCATTTGACGCAACCGTAGTCGACCGGCTTTATCAGGCTGGTATGGTGGGATTGGGCAAGCTCAATTGCGACGAGTTCGCGATGGGCTCAACCAATGAGAACTCTGCTTTTGGCGCGGTGCGCAATCCCTGGGACCTGAACGCTGTTCCGGGCGGATCATCGGGCGGGTCCGCCGCGGCCGTCGCTGCCGGACTCACCCCGGCCGCCACCGGAACCGATACGGGGGGTTCAATCCGCCAACCCGCCGCCTTTTGTGGCATCACGGGCATCAAGCCAACCTACGGCCGGGCTTCCCGCTATGGTCTGATCGCCTATGCCTCGAGCCTGGATCAGGCTGGCCCGATGGCACGGACTGCCAAAGACTGCGCACTGTTACTGTCGGTCATGTGCGGTTTTGATCCGATGGATGCAACAAGCCTGGATCTCGCTCCAGAAGACTTTGCCGCCGCGCTGGACCAACCCCTCACGCCCAACGCCATGAGTCCTTCGCGCCCGCTCGCTGGCTTGCGGATCGGATTGCCGGACGAATTTTTTGGCGCCGGCGTCACTGGCGAGGTGACTTCTGCTGTGCGCGCGGCGCTCGGTACCCTTGAAGCGTTGGGTGCGCAATGCGTGCGGGTGCAACTACCGAATACCGAACTCGCAATCCCGGCCTACTACGTGATTGCCCCCGCCGAAGCGTCAAGTAATCTGAGCCGATTCGATGGCGTGCGATACGGCCATCGCGCCAACAATCCGAGCGACTTGCGTGACCTCTACCGGCGCTCCCGAGCAGAAGGCTTTGGCGCCGAAGTGAAACGCCGCATCCTGGTCGGTGCTTATGTATTGAGTCATGGTTATTACGACGCGTATTATCTTCGTGCTCAGAAGGTTCGTCGGCTCGTCGCCAATGACTTCGATCGTGCTTTTGAGCAGTGCGATCTGATCGCAGGCCCTGTCGCTCCGACCGTCGCATGGAACCTGGGCGCTCATCAGAGCGATCCACTCGCGGATTATCTGGCTGATATCTTCACGCTACCCGCGTCGCTGGCGGGCCTCCCAGGCCTCTCGATGCCGGTTGGTTTTGGATCAGGGAATGGATCTGGGTCAGGGTCGGACTCTGGTTCGGACTCTGGTTCTAACCCCCGCCCCGTGGGCATGCAGCTGATAGGACCGGCACTTCAAGAGGCTCG
>CAIPGD010000424.1 GCA_903864485.1 uncultured bacterium
GGATCTGTTGATGGCAATCGAACCCGGGCCCGGTGCGCCGCCCCTGGACGGCCTCAAAGCGACCGATCCAACCTACGGCATCGCGGCTTACTGGATCGCCCGCAGCCTGCGTGAGCGAGCGATTTCACTTGGCTATACCGTGGTCGAACCTGCGGTGGTCATCGCCACCCACATCGACAAATTATTGCGTGACCATGCCCATGAATTACTGGGCCGCCAGGAAACCCAGGAACTACTCGAGCACGTCAAAGGGCGCTTCCCCAAACTGGTCGACGATCTGGTTCCAAAGGTCATTCCCCTGGGAACGGTCCAGAAGGTTTTGCAACTGCTATTGGTTGAAAACATCCCAGTACGCGATGTTCGGACCGTTCTTGAGACCATTGGCGAGCACGTCGGTCGGACGCAAGACCCCACTGGTCTGTTGCTGCCGGTGCGCCAACGTTTGGCGCGAACGATCCTCCAGCAGGTCATGGGCGATGACGCCGAGCTGAAGGTTGCGGCCATTCATCCGGACTTTGAACGAATTGTCGAGGACGCCCTCGCCGGAGCGCCAGTCGCACCTGATGGCGCACTCGAACCCGGACTAGTCAAGTTCCTGGGCGAACAGGCGGTCGAAGCCGCCAACAAACTCGAGTCCGATGGCCTGCCTCCCGTGGTCTTGGCTTCTACTGCGACTCGAACGACAATCGCCCAAATCCTGAAGCGGGTTGCACCTCAAATTTCGGTTTTGGCGATGTCCGAAATCCCCCCGACCACCCGGATTAAATTCGAAATGGTGATCTGTCAAAAGCCAGCGTAATCACAGTAGTCGTATCATCCGCGTAGGTTGATGTTTATTGACGTCGATCAACACGTCGATTAACGATTGTTCACCTTCTAAACGGGCACAGCCCCCGGGACACCTTGGATCGATCTATGGGACCGCGTCGCTACGTCGCACTCAATCCGGCAGATGCGCTAAAGCAAATCCGTACCGAACTCGGCCCGGAGGCGGTTGTGTTGTCCAACCGTGAGGTCGCGGAGGGCGTCGAGATCGTCGCGATCCGGCCCGAGGATCTTGCTTCGATGTCAGGCGAACGCTCGATGGTGGCCCCCAATTTGGATGGTGCGCCCTTTGCCGCACTGCCAATGCCGCCCCCTGCGCGCCTACCAGCAGGCAGCGGTCGAGGACCTTTGGTCAGTTCTCAATCCGGCGGTTCGCAATCAAGCAGCGCGGCACCCGCGAAATCCAGGAGCCCTCGATCCGAAGGGCCGTCGGGTTCGCGCGGACGGGCGGCGATTCCGGTCGTTGAGGCCTCACCTGCAGCCAATCGTCCACGCGCGCCTGGCTCCAGTGTGATGGCACGCCAGCGCCGAATCGAAGAGGGACAACCGCAGAGCCGACCGCTCGGGAGCGGAATCAACCACGAATTGATCATTGCGAATGTCTCCCAGCGCAGCGACCGCGACCGGCGCCGCAACCCTGTCTACCCACCCGACAGCGAGACACGAGGTCGCGCAAAGTCCCCTGCAGCCGATCAGGGCCGGGATGGGGAAAGGGATGAAGGCCGCCGGGCCTCTGTTGGGCAA
>CAIPGD010000425.1 GCA_903864485.1 uncultured bacterium
CTGAGACCTTGCTCACGGACGTGGCAAGTACCAAATCAGCGATCATTGATGCCGCACGGCAGGTTTTGGGCGAACGGTTCAGTCGGTTTGTGCCTGCGCATCCGATTGCCGGCAGTGAGCGCCACGGCCCTGACGCGGCACATCCTCAACTGTTTGTCGGGGCCCGTTGCGTGATTTGCCCGCAGCCCGAAACGGATCCCTGGGCATTGCAACAGATCGAGGCGCTTTGGTCCGATCTCGGGGCGCGGCCCTCACGGCTTAGCGCGCTCCAGCACGATCAGGTTTTCGCGGCCGTGAGTCATCTGCCGCATCTTGTGGCCTTCGCACTGGCGGCGAGTCTAAGTCAACGCCCTGATGCGGAATCTCTGCTCGGATGGGCGGGTGGGGGCCTAAGGGACACCACGCGGATTGCTGCATCCTCAGCCGCGCTTTGGGCAGACATCTTGATTGATAATTCGGCCGCGGTCTTGACCGCCACCGATCAGTTTGTTGAGGCCTGCAGTGCATTTCGGGTGGCGGTTCAGGCCGGAGACCACGCGAGCCTGGCTGACCAGATCGAACAGGCGGCTAGCTGGCGTCGAAGATTACGCGGATGAGGAAGGAGTCTGGGCATGCTGCGTAAATTTCCCCCTGAGTGGTTACTGCACCCCGCGCCCGGCGCGCGAGGGCGGGTCGATTTGCCCGGCAGCAAGAGTCTCTCGAACCGTTACTTGCTGCTGGCCGCGCTGTGCAGCGGGGTGACCGAGCTTCATGGCTTGCTCGAGTCTGACGACACCGCGGTCATGTTGGATTCACTCGAGCGTCTTGGAGTTCGGCTTGAGCGCCCAGTGGCCGATGTCTTGAAAGTTTGGGGAGTGGCTGGCGCGTTTCCCAGGCTTTCTGCCGAACTGTTTGTTGGGAACTCGGGGCTGACGATTCGAACCCTGGTCCCAGCGGTTGCGGCTTCACTGTCCGCAAGCACGGATCCGCAGGCCGCGACTGGCACAGTAATTTTGTCCGGGGTTCCCCGGATGCACGAGCGCCCCATTGCCGACTTGGTCGATGGTTTGTTGGCTCTTGGGGCGAAGATTGAATACTTGGGCGCACCGGGCTATCCGCCATTGCGGCTCAGCCATTCAGTGCTGCGCGCTGATCCGGTTCGGATCCGGGGTGATACGTCGAGCCAGTTCCTGACGGGTTTACTTCAGGCCGCTCCGCTGGTCCTCGGTTCAGGGCCTGACGCAACATCGCAATCCCTCGTAATTGAGATCGAAGGCGATCTGATCAGTCAGCCCTACGTTGGAATCACCCTCGCCTTGATGGCCCGATTTGGGGTTCAGGTAGAACGCGAGGGATGGGCGCGCTTTGAGGTCCGAGGTGGCCAAAGCTACCGTTCGCCAGGCTCGATTACGGTCGAGGGCGACGCCTCAAGTGCCTCATATTTTTTGGCGGCGGGTGCAATTGGAGGCGGCCCAGTCCGCGTTTGCGGCGTCGGGCGCGCCAGTGTGCAGGGCGACGTTGCTTTTGCCCATGCGCTCGAAAAAATGGGTGCCCAGATCGTCTGGGGGTCCGACTGGATCGAAGCGCAGGCGCCCGCCGGCGGGCGGCATTTGCACGGAATTGAGCTCAATTGCGTCGAGATTCCAGATGCGGCAATGACACTGGCGGCCTGCGCATTACATGCCGAGGGAGCAACACTCCTGCGCGGGATCGGATCCTGGCGAGTCAAGGAGACCGACCGCATCGCGGCGATGGCGACCGAATTGCGCAAGCTCGGCGCCCGCGTGGATGAGGGGCCCGATTGGCTTCGGATTGATCCCCCAGCCGCCTTGGCCGCCGCATCTGTTGCGACCTACGATGATCATCGAATGGCGATGTGCCTCTCGCTGGCCTCTCTTTCCAGCGGGCTGCGCGCCGGCGTTGCCGTGACGGTCATGGAGCCCTCGTGCGTGGCCAAGACCTTTCCGGATTTCTTCGATCGTCTGGCCGCGATCACCCAGCCGCTGAGTGTGGAGGTGGCCTCTCACAAGGCAGTCCCCCACGAGTTCCCGTCCAGATCAGGCAGCGGGGTGCCGGTGCTGACCATCGATGGGCCAACTGCAAGTGGTAAGGGGACCGTGGCGGCGGCCGTTGCGCTTCAGTTGGGGTGGCACCTTTTGGACAGTGGCGCGCTTTATCGGGTGACTGCACTGGCCGCTCGGCAAGCAGGGGTTGATTGGGCTGACGAGGCCGC
>CAIPGD010000426.1 GCA_903864485.1 uncultured bacterium
GCCACTGCGTGCGAGCGTTAGGCGTCCTCGCTCTCCTGGCTGGATTTTGCATGCCCACCTCGGCCGAGGTTTATCCGAGTCGCCCGGTGACCTTGGTCGTTCCGTTTCCCCCGGGGGGCGTGGCCGATACCGTGGGGCGACCTGTCGCCGAATCGATGGCGCAATTCCTCGGACAGCCCATCGTGGTCGAGAACAAGGCGGGCGCCGGCGGTGGGATAGGAATGGCTCAGGTTGCGCGTTCCAAGCCCGACGGATTGACCCTGTTGATGGCGCTGGTATCGATCTCCACCATCCCGGTGTCGGAAGAGGTGCTCGGTCGATCGCCCTCATTCGCGCTTAATCAGTTCAAACCGATCGCCCGCTTTACCGCCGATCCTACGGTTCTTGCAGTTCGTGCCGACGCGCCTTGGCAGAGCTTTCAAGAGTTTGTCGAGTACGTCCGCAAAAATCCGGACAAGCTGAATTTCGGTTCTTCAGGCAATTACGGGACGATGCATGTTCCGGTTGAAATGCTCAAACTCGAACTCGGCCTGAAAATGACCCACGTGCCTTATAAGGGTGCGGGGCCGGCTGTTCTTGGACTGCTCGGCAAAGAAATTGATTTTGTCGCAACGGGCCCATCTTCGATTGTTGCTCAGGTGAAGGCTGGAAAGGTGAGGGTGCTCGCCCATTGGGGCGAGGGCAAACTTGCGGCGTTGCCGGAGGTGCCGAGCCTCAAAAGCCTCGGTGTGAATATCCAGTTTGATCAGTGGTCAGGGCTCTTCGTTCCGGCCGGCACCCCCGATCCGGTTATCCAAAGATTGCGTCAGGCGGCTCGAGCCGCGGCCCACGACGAGAAAGTGATCAACACGGTATTAAAAGCTGGCAGCCCGATCGAATATCTGGACGCGCCTGAATTTCAGAGTTACTGGGATGCGGATGCCAAGGTTCTCGACCGGATCGTTCGAAAGATCGGTCGGGTTGAATAGAAATTCAGCGCGGCCAAGGGCCCACCGAAACCGAAATACCGCAATATCGAGGGGCAAATCATGAAGCACCCCAGCGGCTTCGACCTGGACCGACTCGAGCGATTGACCACCCACCTGCAGGGTCGTTATATCGATGAGGGGAAAATCTCAGGTTGCCAGCTCGCGCTGATGCGGCATGGGCATTTGGCCTATCAGCGCAGTCTTGGGCAGATGGATATTGAGCGCGGTCGATTGATGACCGACGATGCGATTTTTCGTATTTATTCGATGACCAAGCCGGTGACCTCGGTCGCGCTGATGATGCTCTACGAGCGCGGTCTTTTTCAGCTGGATGATCCCGTTCACCGCTGGGTTCCATCCTGGCAAGAACAACGCGTCTACGTCGCCGGTGATGGTGAAGAGCCGTTCCAGACAGAACCCCTGCGCCGCCCTGTAAGTGTCCGCGACTTGCTGCGGCACACCAGTGGTCTGACCTATGGCGGCCAGTTGGTGAGTGTCGGCATCGAGCACCCCGTCGATTACCGGTATCGATCCCTGCAAGCAACGAGCATAGACCGCCACGGTTCCATGATGGGATTTATGGACAAGCTCAGCCAGATTCCGCTTGCCTATCAACCAGGCGAACA
>CAIPGD010000427.1 GCA_903864485.1 uncultured bacterium
CGCAATGGTTGCATATCCTCGTGGTGCGTCAAGTGATTCGTCAGCCTGCGCTATGCTTTGGTGCGCTTTTTTTTAAAGTCTTTTGCACCGCCCGAGCGAAACCGAACAATGTCATCGAAGCTGCCCAAACCGAACCTCCATCCGATCTCTGCTGCGGTCCTGGTCGCCATCTTCGCGCCCACTGTGGCGCTCGCTCAGGATGCTGGGCGGGGTGGTGCTGCCGATGCGCCAGGGCTCGAGCCGCAGGGCCCGCGCCTGGATCGCGTCATCATCCAGGGCGGTGAGCGCAACGATACCGAGTTGCGGCGGCGTTCACAGGTGGCCAAGCAGATTTACGGCCGCGAGGAACTCGACAAGTTTGGCGACACCAATGTGGCCGATGTGCTCAAGCGCCTGCCGGGGGTCACGCTCCAGGGTAATGCGCCACGGATGCGCGGCCTCGGGTCTGACTACACCATCATCCTGCTCAATGGCGATCGGGCACCGCCGGGGTTTTCTCTGGATCAGGTCAGCCCCGAACAGGTCGAGCGGATTGAAATCAGCAAGGCGCCAACCGCCGATCAGAGCGCACAAGCCATTGCGGGCTCAATCAACATCATTTTGAAAGAGGCGCCACGGGTCTCGCAACGCGACCTGCGCCTCAATCTGGGCTTGTCGCCCCAGCGCCCGCGTCTGGGTGGCAATTTCACCTTGGGTGAAAAATTTGGGGCACTTTCCCTGTCGCTGCCGATCTCGGGCTTTGAGTGGCGGCGGCCGACCGACGTGGTTAACCGCCGCGATATGCCGGGTCTTGATGGGCAGTTCTCGCAGGTTATTCAGTCAGGTCGCCAAAATACGACCGGGCGCGGTGTGAATATCGGGCCGCGCCTGAGCTGGAAGCTGAGCGATGACGAAACCCTGACCTGGCAGTCGTTCCTGCAGAAGGGAATCTTCTATAACGACATCCATTACAACAATCAGATTTTGCAGGGTAATCCGAGCCTCGAGGACGATTCCACGAATCGGGGTACCTGGCAAAACATTCGGACTAACCTGCAGTGGACCAATTATCTAAGTGCGACCCAGAGCGTTGAGCTGAAGGGCGGCTTGCAAAATTCGCGCAGCACCTTTGATAACCAAACCTTCCGGTCGGGCGTTAACCAACTGCGCGCAGTTGGCGATAACCTCGAAAACGGGGCTACCCAGGCCGGAAAATTCACCCAGATTCTCGACGGCCAACACAGTGTGACGGTGGGTTGGGATCTTGAACTCAGGCAGCGTGACGAAGAACGTACCGTGACGGTTGGGGGCTTGCCGCAGTTGGCGGATTATGAAGGGCGGCCATTCTCAGCACGGATTGAGCGCGAGGCGTTATTTCTGCAAGACGAGTGGGAAATCAGCAAGCAATGGTCGGCCAACCTGGGTGTGCGTGGCGAGCGGATTCAGACCACCAGTAAGACCCTGGATCTTCCGGTCAGCAACGAGAGCAGCGTGTTGACGCCGCTGCTGCACCTGAATTACAAGTTTGACCCAAAGGCGCGCGACCTGATCCGGGCGAGCCTGACCCGCAGCTATAAACCGCCAGGTCTGGCGACCCTGATGGCGCGGCCAACGATCACTCGTCTTTACGACAATCTCAGCCGAACGAATACCGAGCTGGCGCCTGACCGGGACGGTAACCCCAACTTGCGCCCCGAGTTGGCCACAGGTCTCGACCTCGCGTACGAGACGTATCTCCCGGATGGGGGTTTGATCAGTATTGGGGTGTTCTCACGCCAGATTGAAAATCTCGTGCGCAACGTGACCTCTCTTCAGACCGTCGCGTATGCGTCTGCGCCACGCTGGATCTCGCGGCCGACCAATTTTGCCAGTGCGCAAACCCAAGGTCTTGAGCTTGAAGTGAAAGGTCGCGCGGGCGAACTCATGCCGTCATTCTTTGAGCGCCGCATGCCGCTGAATTTGCGAGCGGCAATCAGCTTCTATCACTCAAGCGTCGAAACGGTTCCGGGGCCGAATAATCGACTCGACGCTCAGCAACCTTGGTCTGGCACGCTAGGAGCCGATTACAGGATGATCAGCTTGCCGGTGACTTTCGGCAGCAACTTGACGGTTACACCCGGATACATCACACAACAGACCGCTTCGCAGGCGCTCGAACAGTCTCGCACGCGTGGGTTCGATTTGTATGCCCGTTGGAACTACAGTCCGACGCTCGCGTTCCGTTTGTCTGCCAATCAACTGTTTGCACTCGATACGCAGACCCGGACGTTCTTGAGCAACGGGAATTCGAGTTCTGCGCTTCGGAGCGGTTATACGGCGATCGGCCTGGGCCTTGAAATGAAGCTTTAATCGGGGCCCCGCGGTCGCGGGGCATCCGGTTCAGCGTTCGTGACTCAAACGGCGCTCAAATTTCGACGTGGCCACCAATCTCGATGGCGTGGTCAAACGGGATTCGATAAAACTCGGTCGCGCTTTGCATCGTCCGGTGCATGAAGATAAATCCGGTCGTCAGCAAGCTTGAAGAATTCTTGGCAAGAACTTTTTCTTTGCCCACAAAGAACGAGATTTCCGCCAAATGGAGATGGTGGAATTCTCTTGCGCGGAGCATGGCCACGGCGCGCATGACGTTGGGTTCTTCCATATAGCCATAGCGGGCGTGCACGGAATGCACGTCGCACTCGAGATGCTTGACGTCAAACCGGTCCTTTTCGTCGACATAGGGCGTGTGCACGGACTCTAGGCTCATCAGAACCACGCGCTGGTGCAGCACCTTATTGTGTTTGAGATTGTGCTCGAGCGACCGTGGTGCAATGCCCTGGTGAGGGACCATGAAAATGGCCGTTCCGTCGATTCTATGCGGTGGATTCGCCTTGATTCGATTCAGAAAATCCGCAATCGGAACCGCTGCTGACCAGCGGGCCTGAAGCAGGCGGTCGCGCCCACTCACCCACGAGATCATGACCAGCAAGGCGACGGCGGCAACGGCGACAGGCAGCCAGCCGCCTTCGAAAAACTTGAACAGGTTGGCCCCGAGGAATGCGCAGTCAACCAGGAAAAAGAAAGCGAACAGGGGCATGAACACCCATTTATTCCAGTTCCTCATATAAATCATGAAGAATCCGGCGAGGATCGTATCGACCGCCATGGCACCGGTGACGGAGATACCGTAAGCGGACGCCAATCGTTCTGAGGTTTGAAACCCAAGGATGAGCCCGATCACGCCAACATATAAAAGAATATTGATTTTTGAAATATAGACTTGGCCCATCTCTTCGTCAGAGGTGTGCTTGATCCGCAAGCGGGGGATGTATCCGAGTTGTACCGCCTGTCCAGCGATTGAAAATGCACCGGAGATCACCGCCTGCGACGCGATGATGGTGGCGGCGGCCGCCAAAAAGAGCATTGGTATCAGCAGGGCTTCTGGGGCCAGCCTGAAGAAGGGATTGTCAATGGCCGCCGGGTCCCGGATCAGGAGCGCGCCTTGGCCAAAATAGTTCAAGAGCAGCATGGGGAAGACCACGAAAAGCCAGGCTCGCTGGATTGGCTTCAAGCCGAAATGGCCCATGTCTGCATAGAGTGCTTCGCCGCCGGTGACCGACAAAACCACCGAACCCATGATGGCGATAGCAACGCCAGGATGCCCCAGCATGAACTGAATGCCCTCGAGCGGATTGAGGGCCGCCAACACAGTTGGGTTCTGGATGATTTCCAGAAATCCGAATAATCCCAGTGCAAGAAACCACGTCAACATGATCGGCCCAAACACCTTGCCGATGATGCTGGTGCCGTATTTTTCGATGGCAAAGAGGCCTGTGATCAGGACGATCGAGATAATCAGAATGTATTTCTCAAGGTCGGGCGACAGGACTTTGAGTCCTTCAACCGCGCTGAGTACCGAAATGGCCGGGGTGATCATGCTGTCGCCAAAAAACAGCGCAGCGCCTAAAGCGCCTGCAATCATGACGGCCCATTTGGCGGTGGGGTTTTTCTCGACTCCTTTGGAGACCAAAGCCGTCAGGGCGAAAACCCCGCCTTCGCCTCGGTTGTCCGCCCGCATGATGATCAAGACATATTTGACGGTGACCACCAGAATCAGGGCCCAGGTAATCAGGGACAAAATTCCGAAAACCGCCTGAACAATCTCGTTGCCCTCATGGGCTCCGGAGGCCTCGATGGAAACTTTTAGAGCGTACAAGGGCGAGGTGCCGATGTCGCCAAACACGACGCCGAGTGCACCGAGAATCAGCGCGCCGATTTTTTTCGAGGAATGATCGTGTGGACCATGGACAGACATTGGAGGCTCCTTGAAGGCGTCAACCCTCTACTTTTCTAGTGGTTCGGATGACGCCGGGGGGAATCGTACTCCTGCCAAAATTTAACCGCAATGAAACGGGTCAGGCCGGGGACACCATTCGTCCCGGAATTTTTTGGGGACTCCGAACGCTCAATTAGGAGAGCGCCGCGAATCGTTCAACCGCCCGTGTTTCCCCTGCGATGATCAGCAGATCACCCGAATTGACGGAGGTTTCTGGTTTGGCATAGGTGAAATCGGTCTTGGGTGACTTGACGCCGACGATCGTCACCCCGTGTTTCGAGCGCAGAGCCGATTGTGCCAAGGTCTTGCCAACAGATTCCTGCGGCGCACGGGTCTTGACGATCGCAAATCCATCATCGAACTCGATGAAGTCGATCATTTTTCCGGTGACCAGATGGGCTACTCGCTCGCCCATCGTGGCTTCCAGGTTGATCACATTCTGGATACCTAAACGCTTGAGAATCGTTTCGTGTTTGTCGCTGATTGCTCGGGCCCAGATGTCTTTGACGCCAATTTCCTGGAGGGCTAGAACGGTCAGTACGTTGGCTTCGATATTCCCGCCGATTCCAACAATCGCATGTGCCAACTCGTGAACTCCGAGTTGACGCAACGCGTTGACGTTGGTGCTGTCGGCTTGCGCGACTCGGGTGAGGCGGTCCGACCACAGTTTGACCCGGGTAGCATCCTCGTCGATACCCAAGACTTCGTGGCCCAGGTGCATCAGGGATTCTGCTACCGCAGATCCAAAGCGGCGCAAACCGATAACTGCAACGCTATCGTGGAATTGCGGTTGTTTTTGATTAGCCAACAATGGGATGCTCCTCGGGATAACGATACAGTTTGGTGGTTGTGCGCAACGCGAGTGCTGCGATGAGGGTGACCGCGCCGACCCGCCCTGCATACATGAGAAGAATGAGAGTGACTTTTGCGCTAACGGGTAAATCCGCCGTGATCCCCGTGGATAAGCCAACGGTTGCGAAGGCAGAAATCACTTCAAACACCAGGGGGATGAAGGGCACGTCGGAGACGCTGATGATCACCAGAGTGCCGAGTGTCACCACCGCAGTCGAAACCAGAACCACCGAGAGCGCTTGCCGCTGGGACTCGTAGGCGATGGCGCGCGTGCCAAAAGTCGACTGCGGATCGCCCCGCACTTCAGACCAGACCACAAAAAACAGGATGCAGAATGTCGTGACCTTAATGCCCCCTGCGGTGCCCGCGCTGCCCCCGCCGATGAACATCAGGATCAGGTGGACAAAGAGGGTTTCGGTGGTCATCTGCCCAACATCGACACTATTAAATCCCGCTGTACGGGCGGACGCAGAGGCAAAAAATGCATTCAAAATCTTGTCGAATACGTTCAATGGACCAAACGTCTTTTCGTTGGACCATTCGTAGAAACCAAATAAAACCGTGCCAACCAGCAAAAGAACCAAATAGCCCCAAAGCGTGACGCGAAAGTGCATTGATCGGAGCCCTCGCCGATTGTTTTTGGAGAAAAGTTCCTGAAACACGGGGAACCCAATGCCGCCGGCTATCAGCGCTAGAGCAATTGGGAGTAGGACGATCGGGTCGGAGACAAACTGCATCAGATTGTCGGAGTAAGTCGAGAATCCCGCATTGTTAAAAGAGGAAACGGAATGAAATAAGCCGTTCCAGAGCGCTTTCGGGATGGGTTCGTCGTAACGTAGGTGGAAGTTGAGGGCCAAGATGCCGGCGACGGTCAGTTCGACCGATAACGTGACGTAAAGGACCCACTTGGCGACGTCTGTCACGTCCCCCAACCCCATTGCATGGGTTTCTGCCTGAGCCAGGATGCGGTTTTGTAAACTGATTTTCCGGCTCATCAAAATACTGAGAATCGTCCCCCCAGTCATGATTCCCAGGCCGCCAATCTGGAAGAGCGCGAAAATAACGAATTGGCCGAACCCAGTCCAGTAAGTCGCTGTATCGACAACGGCAAGACCCGTCACGCAGGTGGCCGAAACCGCCGTAAACAGGGCCGTCAGAAAATCCGCATGGCCTGCATCTGCTCGGGCCAACGGAGTCATTAAAGCCATCGTCCCCAGAAGGATGACTGCCAGGAAGGCCGCTGGAATGACTCGGGCAGGTTGATTAAAGAAATTACTTTGCAACTATTTGAAGGCTTGCCTTCCCGTACGATGAAAATCCACTCAGCGAAATGTTCGCATTAAGTGGAGCGGCAGTCCAACAAATCAAGCTTTTGAGCGAGCCAGCGAGTGGTGGTCGCCTGTACCAGGATCGTAATCAGGATGGCCAGCAGAGTTACCGAGGCGATCACCTTCGCGCCGGGGGCGTTCATCGCGAGCAACATTCCCGCGAGTGCGCCCGGAATCACGCCGGTTTCACGAGTCCAGCACATAAATAGCAGTTCGTTTCGGCTCCACGCGGCGCGCCGGTCTGGGCCGGCACAGAGCAGAACCGTTATTGGTCGGGCGATCAGCATGAAAGTCAGAACGACTCCCAGGGCTGGGAGTCCTTGATCAAAGATCAGTGCAAAGTCGACCTGGGCGCCCAGAAGAATGAAAATCATCACGCGCATGATGAAAGCGGTGGTCAGTATGTAGTGCTCAGATTCGTGGGCTGTTTTCGGTTCTTGGGCGAATCCCAGGGCATCGAGATTGCCGTGAAAGATACCGACAACAAATACCGCCATAAAACCGCTTGCATGCAGCCTGTCGGCAGCTAAATAGGCCGCACTGACCGCAATCAGAGTCAAGACCGATGCGTGCTCAACCAGCCAGGCCTGGCGGGGGTGACCAATACTCCAGGCCAATCCGTAGCCAAACAGCGCGCCAATCAAGAGGCCAATCCCGGCTTCCCAGGCCAGATCGCCGAGCGCTACGCCCAACGAGAAGTGGCCACCGCCGGTGATCGCGGCCAGCAGGCTGAACGTGATGATCGCGGCCATCGCGTCATTGAATGCGGATTCACTCATGACCGTTTGCGCAACCCGCTCACGAATGGCGATTTGCCGAAAAACTGGCACAAGCGTCGCGGGGTCGGTGGAGGCGAGCACTGCGCCCAGCAATAGGGCGGCGGGCCAGGGGAGGCCCATCAGCCAGTGGGCAGCTGCGGCGGTGATACCGCCGGTGATCAAAACCCCGGCGGTCGATATAACCGTGATGGTGATCCAGGTCTGCCGAAGTACGGCAAGGCGCAGGGTGGCGCCACCATCGAAGAGGATATAGGCGGCGCCAAAAATCAAGATCAGCTGGTTCAGCGTGGACCCTACGGGTACGTCGACCCAGCCGAGCCCAGCGGGGCCTGCGGCCATCCCAATCATCAACAGGATCGGCACATCGGGGATGCGTATCCGGTCTGCTAGTAAGGCGGCTACAACGCCCAGGCTCATCACGACGCTGACCATCAGTAGCGTCGCTTTGGCAAGTTCAATCGTCGAGGGGGATTCCATAAGTTGTAGCTTTACGAGCCTGGGTGGAGTTGCGGCCCGCGTCATTGCGTGCGCCAGCGGATGGAACCCCCTAGAATGCCTCAAGATTATTGAGTTGAAGTTTCGGTATGTCTATCCAAGTCGCTCTAACTCACCGTACGCACTATCAATACGACCGCCACGTGGTGCTGTCACCGCAGGTCGTTCGTTTGCGTCCCGCACCTCACACCAAAAGCCGGGTGTTGTCTTACTCGCTGCGGGTCGAGCCCGAGGGCCATTTTGTCAACTGGCAACAGGACCCATTTTCGAACTGGATGGCGCGGCTGGTGTTTCCAGACAAGGTGGATCACTTCTCGGTCACTGTCGATCTCGTCGTTGAAATGGCGGTGTTCAACCCGTTTGATTTCTTCCTGGAGCCCGATGCCGAAGAGGCGCCCTTCGTTTATGGCGCAGATCTGAAGATTGAGTTGGCACCCTATCTGGACTGTGCACCGGCCGGGCCAAAACTAGTTCAGTGGTTAAAAGGTGTTGACCGTTCGAGGCGGCGCACGATTGATTTTTTGATCGACCTGAACCGTAAGATTCAGCAGGATGTGCGTTACCTGATCCGGCTCGAGCCCGGGGTGCAGACGCCGGAGCAAACACTCACGCTCGGTTCTGGTTCGTGTCGGGATTCTGCCTGGTTGATGGTCCAGGCGCTGCGCCAGCTTGGGATGGCGGCCCGGTTTGTCTCGGGTTATTTGATTCAGCTCGAACCCGATCAAAAGGCGATCGACGGCCCATCGGGCGCCGAACACGATTTCACGGATTTGCATGCCTGGTGCGAGGTGTATTTGCCGGGTGCCGGATGGGTCGGCCTCGATCCGACGTCGGGGCTTTTTGCGGGTGAGGGGCATGTGCCACTGGCCGCTTCGCCGAGCCCAGCTGGAGCGGCACCGGTTGAGGGCGCGGTCGAAAAATGTGAAGTGACGTTCGATCACAGCATGGGGGTGGAGCGCCTCTACGAATCGCCGCGGGTCACCAAACCGTACACCGAGTCGCAATGGGCTGAAGTGCTCGAACTGGGTTCTCAGGTCGATCGGGCACTCGACACCGGAGATGTTCGTCTGACCATGGGCGGAGAGCCCACCTTTGTCTCGAGCGTTGACCGCGAGGGTGCTGAGTGGAATACCGAAGCCATGGGCCCGACCAAACGTGGACTGGCCACGGAGTTGCTCGGCCGGCTGGCGACGCGGTGGTCGCCTGGCGGTTTTTTACATTTTGGCCAGGGCAAGTGGTACCCCGGTGAACAATTGCCGCGCTGGGCGCTGTCGTCGTTTTGGCGGACCGACGGATCGCCTTGTTGGAATGATCCGACCCGGTTTGCGGATGAGCGTTTGCCGGGAACGGCGACGGGCGAGGACGCCGAGCGGTTCGTGCGTCGCTTGAGTTCCTTATTGGGCTTGGGCGATCAAACGATTCGACCGGGTTACGAGGACACGTTCTATTACCTCTGGCGCGAGCGCCAGTTGCCGGTCAACGTCGATCCGTTCGATTCGCGATTAGAAGATGCGCTCGAGCGGGACCGACTCCGAAAGATCTTTGATCAGGGCCTAAGCCATACGGTCGGGTGGGTGTTGCCCCTGACCGCCTCAAGTGCCGAACCGGTCCTTGAGGGACCGCGCTGGAGGACTGGCCCATGGTTTTTGCGCGATGAGCGGCTCTATCTGATTCCTGGGGATTCAGCGATGGGGTGGCGACTGCCCCTGGACTCGTTACCCTGGGTGAAATCAACCGAGGATGTAGCCGATTTGCCGCCGGACCCCATGGCGCCAAGGGCGGCGCTGCCACACACAGCACCGCATCGGGACTTGCGAGCGCGCGAGGTGTCTTTGCGGCATCAGACCCCCGATGCGATTGGTCGACCGCACGCTAATGCGAGTGCGAACAAACAGCCGCCGTCCCCGTTCCAGTCCGCGGACGGCCTGCTGCGAACGGCGCTTTGCGTCGAGGTGCGAGAGGCGCATCTCTATGTTTTCATGCCGCCTCTGGCGCATCTTGAGGACTACCTGGA
>CAIPGD010000428.1 GCA_903864485.1 uncultured bacterium
CGTTACACGTAACTGATCGCGAGCGATTACTTCGCTGCGGTGATCGCGAACCATGAGCCAGAAGTCGGGATGTGCGCTCAGTCTGCG
Organism: uncultured bacterium; assembly: GCA_903864485.1. GTDB lineage: Bacteria > Pseudomonadota > Gammaproteobacteria > Burkholderiales > Burkholderiaceae_E > RFPW01. The sequence goes on from CAIPGD010000428.1 coordinate 88, forward strand.
TTGCGTGCGTCCAAGTGCCAGTTCGGATTCGAAGTGGATGGTTTGCGGCAACTGGACAATTCGGTAATCAGGAAACCGCTGGATAATGGCCTCGCGGAAGGCTTGATAGATTGGCCAGACGGTCCCGAAATTGCCACCGCCATGTAGCAGTATCTGGCCAAATGGCATGCGCCAGCGCAGTGCGGATTCGTTAAAGGACGTCACATCGCACGTATAGCGGATGTCGTGCCCAGCCTCTCGAAGTGCGATGATTTCGCCCGCCCAGATCGCACTGTCCCCGACATTGCTATGGTCTGGAAAATCGAGGAGAGCGGTCGGCATTCCTGGGATCAGCGCTTGCGCGTAGCGCGCACCGATAATTTCGCGGTGATTAAAGTGGGTCGGGGGGGTCATCTTTCGGGGGCCGCACGTTCGCTCGAGGGGCTTGTGCCCTGTGTGGATCGCACCATGGCTTCAATTTCTGTCAAGACGGTCTTGGCTTGGGCCCTAAAGACCAGGAAGATTGTGGCCAGATAGACTCCGATGCCCAGGGCCCAACCCGTGAATAGTCGCAAGCTCGGGGCCCAGAGGTCGGTCGTGTTTGAGTTGAGCCAGAACCACACCGCTAGGGATGCAATGGCGCCTGCCATCGATGCGGGCAATAAGCTTTGAAAGTACCGACGGATCGAAAGCCCGCAGACCGTGCGGACGAGGATCAGGTTGATTGGGTAGACGAGAAACCCGCGGATGACGAAGGCAGATGCTACTGCGGTGATGCCGAAGCGAACCGCCCAGAGGAATCCGGCGGTGTTAAGAATCGCGTTGAGTAGGCTGAGTCCAAACACGAGTCGGGCGTGTCCGCTTGCAAGGAGAAGCGGGGCGTTGAAGTAACTCACTGAATTCAGCACCCCACCGAGACAAAAGACGGTGAGAACTGGCGCTGCCGGTTGCCATTTATGGCCGAAGAAGACCGTAATGAGGTCTGGTGCGGTTGTCGCCATCAGGGCGAAGATCGGGAAACTCAGCAAGGACGTGCAGGCAATCAGACGCAGAAGTACCGTTGCTGCGCGCGCTGGTTCTGCAGCGAATCTGGCGAAAAGTGGTAGCGAAACCTGATTGACGGCGGAGAAGAGACCCTCCATGGTGATTTGATAAAGCCGTTGCCCGGTTGCGTAGAAGCCCAGTGCATTGGTCCCGAGTTGCGAGCCAATCACCAGTGAGTCGAGGCGCTGGTTGGCGATCTCGAGGACCCGCGCGCCGAGGATGGGAAGACTGTGACGGACGGCTTCGATCCATGCCCGACGATCGAAATGCCAGGAGGGCCGCCAGGGTGAGCACCACGCTAGCACTGCGCTCACAAGGGCCGCTTCAAGGACGACCTTTGCGACCAATGACCAGTAGGAAAGTCCTGCGACTACGCAAACGATGGCTGTCAGCGACCCTATGGTGCAGGCGAACAGCGAGGCAATCGCGATGACGCGGTGCATAAAGTGGGTTTTTAGCAGGGAACACTGAATCGCTGACGCTGCTGAAAAAATCGGGGTGAGCGCGAGCGCTCTAAGAACCGGGGTTAGCTGGGGTTTTTCAGACCAATTGGCCAGGGCAGGCGCGCTCGCGACTAGGGCGCCGGCCATCAGTGCTGCGATGATGACAGTGGACCACCATGCGGAGTCGAGAGTGTTGGCACCTTGAGGTGGGCTGGATTCAATCCAGGTGGTTATTCCGAAATCTGCCAGGCTGCCAAGACAGGCTACGATCGTGATGGCGAACGCAACGAGCCCGAGGTCGGATGGCTCCAGAAATCTTGCGATGACAAGGTAGTGCAGCAGCGTGATCAAGCGCACCCCCCAGGCCTGTCCCAGCGACCAAAACAGTCCGATGGCCGTCTGTCGTTTGAGTCCGCCGAAATCTTGTGTTCGCAAGAATCAGTTCTTCAGTCAATGCTGAGTTTGGTTGAGCATTGACCCCACTACGAGGGTTCTGTTGTCTTGGAGATGTTGTTTGAGTTCGATCAGACCCGTTGCGTGTGTGTGATGTTCGCGGGCAATTAATAAGGCCGAACCGCACTCTCCAGCGATTGTTTGAACATCGGCATAGAGTGCGCCAGGGGGTGTGTCGAAGATTAAATGATCGTAATCTTTGCGAAGGATTTCCATGAGGTACTTGAAGGAGCTCCGACCAAAGAGTTCCTGAGGATTCGGTGGAATTGTTCCGGCTGTTAGTACGGATAACCCATTGAGCGCAACGATCGGCGTGATGGCCTCGGGCCCGCAACGGCCAGCGAGGATGTCCGACAGTCCCGGCCTCGACCCCAGACTGAACAATCGGTCTTGGCAGGGATTGCGCAAATCGGCATCGATCAAGAGGGTGCGGGTACCCAGTTGAGAGAAGACGATGGCAAGGTTGGCCGCGATAAAGCTTCGACCGTCATTTGAACCAGGGCTAACAATCGAAAGGGCCTGGTGCCCTGGCGCGGTGGAGAACCATCGAATTTGGAGTTGGGTGCGTAAGCTCCGAAGTTCTTCGGCAACCGGAGAAAATGGAGCGAAGGCCGCGATCAACGTATGGCTAAGACTTGCGTCCGATGCGGTGAGATAGTGGTAGTTGAACTGATCCGCGAGTGCACGGCGAACATCTTCCGAGCGGAGCAAACCAAGCGCGATGCCCGCGTCGCCAAACCGAATGTCTTTGGATCGTTGAAACTCAAGAATGCGTTCCGATTCATTCGGGCTTAGACGACCACATTCGACGAGGACCCGGCCGATTGGACGTGTGGGGCCTTGTGGGCTGGCGGAAAGTGCGGCGTGCGAAGGTTCGGTTGGGTCCAGGCCCTCACCCCTCATCAGGCTCATCGGCGCGGCCCCAGCACAAGGCTTCCAGTGATGTTGGCCGCCGACCTCAGATTGCTCAAAAGCCGTCGTGTGGATGATGGCGGTTTCGCAGCGGGGATTTTTCCGAGTAAGGGTAGTTCGGACAGGACGCTCAGATCTTCGGGGCTTCGGACGAGTCGTTGATTGATTTCAATGAGGTAAGCGAGTCCCAGCCCAAGAATAAGCCCTGAAAAAATGGAAATGATGAGATTCAGGGCGACTTTAGGCTTTGTGGGGCTCACCGGGGTGGACGCGGGCGTGAGGATGGCCACATTGGTCTGCTGCGATTGACTTTCAAGTCGAACTTGCATGGACCTCGAGCTCACCGTCTCCAGTGCTCGTTGCGCGGACTCGATATCGCGTTTAAGCACAGCGATCTCGTCACGTTGCTGGTTGAGACTCAGTAAGCGTGATTTTTGGGATTCAATTGCTCGCGTAATTTCCCGTTCTTTGTCTCGGCTTACGGAAAAGTTGGTTTGGATGCTGTTGGTGATTTGACGTATTTCGTCGGCAAGTTTTGACTTCAGCGTGATGAGCTCGGACTCTGCTCGACGAGTTTGTGGATGGTTCTTTCCCAGGATGGCATTACTGTCTTCGAGCTTGGCGCCAAGTCGGTTGATGTCTGATTTCAAGTTCATGATCACCGGGCTCTGCATGACCTCAGGTAGCGTGCTGGGATCGTTGGCCAAACTGCGCTTGCTTGCGCTATCGGCCGTTTGCGCCTGCAAAACGGTGAGTTGCTGAGAAAGCTCGCTGAGTCTGGTTTTTTCATCGTCTAGATGCTGCTCGCTGATCGCGAGGACATTGTGTTTGCGCTGATAGGCGGTCAATGTCAGCTGGGTGGCTTCGACTTGCTCGCGAAGGACTTTGGTTTGTCCTTCAAACCAATTGGCGTACTGATGGGCTGGTTCGGCCCGCAGCTGAACATTGACGTCGATGTAGGCCTGCGCAAAGGCATTGGCGACCAAGGCCGCAAAGGCTGGATTGCGTGCGGAGAAATGGATCCCGACGACATTGCTTTCTTTTGACGGTTTGACCTCAAGCTTGTCCTGTAAGCCGCTACTGAGCCACAGCGCGAAATCCTGTGGTGGTTCGCTCCCCTCAAGCCAAAGCCTGGCTGCGTCTAACCCGGTTTGGCCGGCGGCCAGCCAATGCGATCGCAGGGTTGGGTCGTCCTCGAGACGTAAGTTCTTGACGACCTGGTTGGCGACCCGATCGCTCGTGATGATATCGATCTGGGTTGCCATATAGCCCGGGGCGATGAGGGCTGGAAGCATCAGCCCCGCCACTGGATCTGGGGACTTCACATCAATTAGAACTGCGGTCTTAGCAACGAATTGCTTGGGTAGCAGCAGACTAATGAGCAGAGTGGTGAGTACCGTTGCTAGGAGGGCGGCGATTACGACCCCGGAGCGAGCGCGGAGGATACGTAGGAGCAACTGGGGGGTCATGGTCAGCAAGCGCTCCTTGGCAGTCAGTGCTCATGATGACCTCGCGGGGTTAGGGGACTAGTGTGGCAAGTCACGAACGACCGTTGTGGAGGAACCCTCGGGCTGGGATCGACTCGATAACTGGCGGATTTTTGCCATGACCAACATGGCCAAGAACTGGCTGTTCGTCGTCAGATATCGCTTCCAGAGTCGCTCAGGTTCCTGGAGTGCGCGAAAGAGCCATTCAAGACCGACGCGTTGCATCCAGACGGGGGCTCGCATGACTTTGCCCGCAACAACGTCAAAGGTGCCGCCGACACCCATCACGAAATCGACGCCGAGTTCCTCGCGCCACTGATGGATGAAGTTTTCTTTTCGCGGCGAAGTGATCGCAACGAACAGGAGCTTGGCTCCTGAGGCCCTGATGGTCGACACGACCGCTGCTTCATCGTTCCAGAAAAACCCATGGTGATAGCCAGCAATCTTGAGTGATGGATGATTGCGCTGTAGCACCTCGGCAGTCGTCTTCACCACGGGCTCTTCGGCGCCGAGTAAGAACACCGGGTATTGGTATTGCGTACTCATTGCGATTAGTTCATGAAACAGGTCAATGCCAGCGACTCGTTCTGGGATCGGATGGCCGAGAAACCGTCCAGCCAGTACGACTCCCATGCCATCGATGTTGATGAGGTCGCAGGCCTGCACAGATTTCCGAAGCCCCAGATCGGTCTGCATATTGACCAGTTTGGCCACATTGACGACGACATGCTGAGTAAATGAACCCGATGCGATGTTGGTCCGAATTGTCTCGACGGTTTCGGCCATCGTCGCGTAATCCATCGGACAACCCATGATTTCAATTCGTTGCATTGGAGGGCTCGGCGCAGTAACGGTGATAAAAAGCGAGGGCGTAATAGGCCCAGGCCTGTGTCCAACGGGTGTAGTTGATCCGGTTGGTAAGCCAGCGGTGTTTTTGATAAACGAATCGATCGCGGGCGGGTTGATAAAGGCGTTCGATCGCACGACTCAGAATGAGGGTCGACTGCTTGCGCGCGGTCGGTCCATTTCCGGTCGTCAATAGAGTGATCACGGCCTGCGCTACGCTGTGCATGTCGAGGGGATAGGTCGAGGTTTTGTAGTAATTGATATCGCCCGTTGACGTGATAAACGTGCTGACGTAATAGTCATAGCCGCGCCGAATGCAGTCATCGAATTCAACGCTTCGGGTGACGTCGCGGATGAGGCAAAGGGCTTCCAGGTTGAAGCCCGTGTGAAAGCTGTCGACGAATTGGTGATGCTTGCGCGTGCCGTAGACCCAGGATCCGTCAGCGGATTGGGCGCTGACGGTTTCGCGGGTCACGCGCATGGCCTGGTCGACGAGATCGACGCGGCCGGTTTGATGTCCTGCAAATGCGCACCAGGCCGCACCCCACAGGCTTGCGTTGTGCACGAATGCGGTTTCTCCGGGGATATACGCATAAAACGCTTGACCATCGTGCTCGGTGTAGAGGTGGTCGGCCATGAATCGGGCGGAACTCAGAGCCAACTCCATCAAGCGACTGTCGGCCGTTTGTTGACCCAGCGCATAAAGCGCTCGGGCCACATAACAGGTGGTGATGATGTTGGGTTTGCCCGCGGGGACATGGAAGGCGCGCGCCTGCCAGTCAAAGTGGTAGCCCCAGCAGGGGGATTGCCAGAACTCAGGATCGCTTCTCTGACTAATTAGCCATGGCCCCAGACGTTTTGCCTCGTCGAGAAATTCGGGCCTCGAGGTACGTCGATAGTCCTGCAACAGACCCGCCAGGCAAAGGGCAATTCCCTTGGGGTTGCGCATTTTGGGTACTTGCAGCAGTGGACGCAGATTAATTGGCAGGTGCTTGCCAAGTTGAAGCCAAACCAGCCGTGCGATGCGGTTTTGATTGAGCGGGGTCGCCTGAAAGAGCCTGCTATTTAAAAAATCAAAGGGATCGTGGCCGGCGTAGTCATCCGCCTTGATTGAGGCAAGCAAACGTCCATTGAGCGCGATGAGATCTGTCACTGATGTATTACCGATGTGTCACGGATGTGTCACTGATCGCGACCATCCGGTAGGTGGTGGCGACCTGATCGGCCAGTTGCTCGTAGCTGCGGTGCTCTGAGATCCAGCGTCGGCCTTCTGCGCCCATGAAGCGCGCCTCTTCGGGATCGAGGAGTAGCGTTCGAATCGCTGCCACAAATGCATCGATTTGCATCGGTACACAAAATCCGCCGCGACTCTGCTCCAGGACCCATCGTTGGTCAGGAATGTCATTGGCCACGCAGGGGATTCCGAGAGCGAGGTATTCGCCCACCTTGGTGGGCGACGAGACGTCGAAGAGAGCTCCCCGCGGGATGGGGGACAGACCAATCGAAGCACTCGCGACCCAGCGCAGGGCTTCGCTCTGTGCAATCCAGCCGGTGAGGTGGACGTGTTTGGCAAGGTCACGTTGGATTAATTCTTGGCGAATCCAGTGCCGGTCGTCCTCGTTAAGCCCATCACCGACGATCAGCAACAATACATCGGGAAATTCAACCCTCAGCTTCTGGACTAGCTCAAGGAGGAAGCCGGTTGATCGTGACCGGCCGATCGTTCCTAGGTGCGCGATCACGCGACGATTGGAAAGGATCGGATCAGAGGAGGGGGTTGGTGCCGGCAGAAAGCGATCGAGGTCAATTCCCATCGGGACCACGGTCATCTTTTCAGGCCTAAGGCCGGTGAGGACCAGACCATCGCGCATTGCGTGGCTTTGGACAAAGAGATGGTCCGCTTGCCGCAACACCCAGGACTCTGCCCGCTGGGCCAGCCAGGCGCGGGCGTGTGCAGCCGCCTTTCTGAGTTTGCCGTCCTCGATCCGGAGTTCACGGGCCCGCACCTCATGTCCTTGAGCAATCGGGAACGACATCCAGTAGATGAAGGGTTTGGCAAAGATCCGCGCTGCCAGCAGTCCAATCAGCCCCGAACGGATACGGTCTCGGGCCTGGACAAAGTCGGCCTGCCTGGCCCAACCAAAAATCGGTAGATCGACCAGTGGGAGACACAGATAGGCAAACCAGCGGGGACCTGGTAAGCGTCGAACGATCGATTTTCCGGCTGGCCATGGCGTTTGTGGGCGCTCGGGATCCATGGCGGCCAATAAGTCCGTCTGAATGCCGCGCAGTGGGAGACAACGCCCAAAAAGAACGGCCATGTCGGCGCGATACGGCGGGTAGGGGTCGCGGAGCATGCAGGCAATGCGGAGCGGTGGTTGGGAGCTCCGGTGATTAATCGCCTTCAAAGTCGCCAGACGCGCGCGCCAAGGCGCGTCAATTCGGTGGCGGGGAAGGCGGACTTGATATCGATAAAAACGCCACCCGGATAGAGCTTTTGGGCAATTTGTTCAATCGGAAGCTGGGTTAATGCCCGGTGGGCAACGGCGGCGACAATCGCATTGGAGCGCGGGAGCTGGTCCCAGGATTTGAGCGTGATGCCGTATTCCCTTAACGCCTCGGCCGGATCGGCAACCGGATCATGCACATGGACCTGGGCGCCATAGCTTCGTAACTCGCTGACAACGTCGAAGACCCTCGAGTTACGCAGGTCGGCGACGTCTTCCTTGAAGGTGAGGCCCAGAATCGTGACAGGAGCTCCCGCGACCGGCAGCCCTGCCTTGGTGATTTCTTTGACGGTTTGTTCAGCGACGTATTTGCCCATCCCATCATTGATTCGTCGTCCTGCGAGGATGACTTGGGGGTGGTAGCCGAGTTTTTCGGCTTTGTGGGTCAGGTAATACGGATCGACTCCGATGCAGTGTCCGCCGACCAGGCCAGGACGAAAGGGCAGGAAATTCCACTTGGTGCCGGCCGCTTCAAGCACCTCGTGGGTGTCTAGCCCCATGCGGTGAAAGATCAGGGACAACTCGTTCATGAGGGCGATGTTGAGGTCGCGCTGAGTGTTCTCAATCACTTTGGAGGCCTCTGCGACCGCGATACTGCTGGCCCTGAAGACGCCCGCTTCAACGATCTGCTCATAGGTCTGGGCGATCAGTTCAAGCGCTTCGGGCGTGTCTCCTGAGACCACTTTGCAGACCGTACTGAGCGTGTGTTTGCGGTCACCAGGGTTGATACGCTCGGGGGAGTAACCCACATGGAAGTCCTGTTTCCAGCGTAATCCGGATTCAGCTTCAAGGATGGGAATGCAGATTTCTTCGGTGGCGCCCGGGTAAACCGTGGATTCGTAGATGACGACGGCGCCCTTTCGGAGGGTGCGGGCGACCGTGCGCGTCGCGTCGATCAGTGGGCCAAAGTCGGGTTGATGTGCTTCATTGACGGGGGTTGGGACGCAGACAAAGATCATCTCGCAATCGCTGAGCGATTCGGGATTGCCGGTAAATTGAAGGCGCTGAGCGCTCAGGAGTTGGCTCGGTTCGATCTCTCCCGCAGGATCGTGACCAGACTGCAAGCGGTCGATATGCCCGGCAGATGCATCGTGCCCGGTGGTTTGGAAGCGTCGCCCGAAAGCGACGGCCAGAGGCAGGCCGACATACCCTAAACCGACCACCCCGATGCGCAGTGTGTGTAGACGAACCCGTGATAACGCGGGCAGTGCGCTGGGCTCAGGTTCGGCGCTGCGCACCGGCTGGGGTGCGTGCGCTGGCGGAGCGAGTTCGGCGAGCGGATTTGGGGCAAGCTCAACGATCGACCGATGGTTACTGGATGTCAGGCGCATGAGAAACCCCAGAAAGGTGGCCCAAGCGGATTTCTTGGGCGCCTCGAACCTTCGCACCCCTGACCCGAGGCTTAAGTGCTCGGTTGCACGCAGAGCGCTCGAATCAACCGTTGGGTGTAAGTTCTTCGAGGGGCCAACGCGGACGGACGCGCTGGTCCGGGTTTGATAGCCCAGAGCTCAGGCGCAGTGCGCCGGCGAAGGCGATCATGGCGCCGTTATCGGTACAGAGTTCGGGTTCGGGAAAACAAACGCGGACGCCCAGTTTGGCTTGGGCACGCGCGAACTGTTCGCGCAGCAGGCGATTCGCGCTGACCCCGCCGGCGACCACCAAGGTGCGGTGTCCGGTTGTTTTGAGTGCGCTTAATGACTTGGCCACCAGGACTTCGACAATGGCTGCTTGAACGGCCGCGGCGAGATCGGCTCGAAATTGGGGATCTGGTGCGCTGTTAGGGGCTTCGTCGGGTTGGGCGCGTTGCACCTGTGTCGCGACCGCTGTTTTGAGTCCGCTGAATGAAAACTCGAGATTGCCAGACCGGAGCATGGGGCGGGGCAAAGCGAATCGCCTTGGGTCGCCGGTGTCGGCGAGGCGGGCGATTGCGGGGCCACCCGGGTAGCCCAGGCCCAGCAATTTGGCGGATTTATCAAACGCTTCCCCGGCCGCATCGTCGAGGGTATCGCCAAGCAGTCGATAGCGGCCAATGGCGGTGACTTCGAGCAATTGCGTGTGTCCGCCAGAAACCAGCAAGGCCACGAATGGAAAATCGGGCGGGTCGCTAGACAGCAGAGGACTGAGCAGGTGGCCTTCGAGGTGATGGATGCCGATTGCTGGGACCTCAAGTGCCCAGGCAGCCGCAGTGGCGACTGAGGCCCCAACCAGAAGCGCGCCGATCAGACCCGGCCCCGCCGTGTAGGCAATTGCGTCCAGATCTGCGCGGCTTGCGCTCGCTTCACGAAGGACTTGGTCGGTGAGTGGCAAGACCCGGCGGATGTGGTCCCGCGAGGCGAGCTCCGGCACAACGCCCCCGTATTGCTCATGCATGGCGACCTGAGAATGCAGTGCTTGTGCGCGCAGACCCCTAACCGTGTCATAGAGTGCAACACCGGTTTCGTCGCACGAAGATTCGATCCCGAGTACGAGCATGATCTGAGTAGGATACCGCGCATGAATCTTCAACCGCTGCTGAAACGGATCGGACGCGGCGCCTCAGGGGCCCGAAGCCTCGAGCGCCACGAGGCTGCCCAGCTTTTTTCCTGGCTTTTCGACGGGCTGTTGGACCCAGCGCAGGTCGGTGCCGTCTTGATCGCGCTGCGCATGAAGGGCGAATCGGTTGAAGAACTGGTTGGCGCCCTCGATGCGCTGCAGGGCCGGCAAGAGCGGATTAGCGTGGAGGCGGGGCGACCTGTGGTTTCGATCCCAACCTATAACGGGGCTCGCAATGCACCCAATCTGGTGCCGCTCCTGGCCTGCTTGCTGGCGCGCGAAGGGATTCAGGTGATCCTGCATGGCGTGCGCCACGATCCTGGCCGCACGGCCAGCGCTGAAATCTGGTCTGCGTTGGGGCGGCATCCGTGCGAGTCAATCGGGCAGGCTGAAGCGAGTCTCCAGCGGGGCGAACCAGCCTTGGTGCCGATCGATATTCTGGCGCCGCCGCTTGCGCGAATGTTGGGATTTCGAACCCTACTTGGGTTGCGTAATACGGGCCATACCATTGCCAAACTCTTCAATCCGACGGCGCTGCCGGCTTGCCTGCGTTTGTCGGCCTACACCCACCCAGAGTTCGACCGTCTTCAACGTGCGGCGTTGGAGCGGTTGGAGGCCCATGCGATGGTCATGCGCGCTACCGAGGGTGAGGTGGTGGCCAATGTTCGGCGGCCCTCGAGGATTGACTGGCTCACCGGCGGTCGCTGGCAGACGGTCTTGGAAGGCCAGTCCGTCGCGGCGGGGGGCGAACCGATCTGGCCCGAGCGGGATGCGCATTCGACGGCGGTCTGGATCGCAGCGGTACTTGCAGGTGTCAATCCCGTTCCGGACATCATTGCGGCTCAAGTCCAGGCGGTGGCAAATGCTGCCCGGACATCGATGTCGATTTCATCGGGAGCGTCTGCGAGATGACGCGAACGATCAAGGGTCCGGGTTCTTTTGATGTAGCGATTGTCGGTGCCGGCGCTGCAGGAATGTACTGTGCCGCTCAGGCGGGCGGGCGCGGTGCCCGGGTCGTCCTGATCGATCATGCCCCTCGATTGGCCGAAAAGATCCGTATTTCGGGTGGTGGTCGTTGCAACTTTACGAACCTTGAGGGCGATCAGATTGATCGTTACCTGGGTGACGACCCGCTGTTTGCGCGATTTGCCTTGCGCGAACATCCGCCCGCCGAGTTTGTCGACTTGGTTCGCCGGTATCGGATCGGTTTTCATGAGAAGCACCGCGGCCAATTGTTTTGTGACACATCCGCTGAGGAGATCATTGCGATGCTGGTCGCCGAGTGCGACCGAGCCGGTGTCGAATGGCGGAGGCCGGTTGCGGTTCGGTCCGTTGCGCGATCCGGGCAGGGGTTTCAACTCCAGACCGACGCGGGTTCGATCGATGCCAGGCGACTGGTCGTGGCCACTGGCGGGCTGCCTGTGCCCAAGATTGGTGCCACGGATTGGGGGCTAATATTGGCGAAACAATTCGGGTTGATCGTCGTTGAACCCCGCCCCGCGCTGGTTCCATTGACATTTACGGCCCAGGACTGGACCGCATTCGTGCCGTTGGCTGGCATTTCGCTCGAGGTGGGTATTCAGGTTCAACCACAGTCGGTCGACCCGGTGGCTTCGGGTCGACGGACCAAACCAGTTCGTTTTGTCGAGGACCTACTCTTCACGCATCGTGGATTGAGTGGTCCTGCCGTGCTGCAGACGTCCAGTTTTTGGCGCCCGGGTGATGCGTTGCAGGTCAATCTGCTGCCGGGTCAGGAATTGGCGAAGGATTTGGTTCAACTGAAGTCCGGTGGACGCAAAGCCTTGTCGACCATTTTGGCGGAGCGCTTGCCACGGCGACTGGCCCAGGATGGATTCGAGCCGCTCACTGGTCACCCTGCGGCGTTGGGTTCGAGCCGAATTGCTGACTTTCCAGATCGGGTGTTGGAGGATCTTTCGGGGCGAATCCAGTCCTGGACGATGACGCCATCCGGGTCCGAGGGGTGGCGCAAGGCCGAGGTCATGCGAGGCGGGGTCTCCACCCGAGAATTGGACCCGCGAACGATGGAGAGCCGTCGGATCCCGGGCCTGCACTTCATTGGAGAAGTGGTCGACATCACGGGTTGGCTGGGCGGGTACAACTTTCAGTGGGCATGGTCCTCCGCAACGGTTTGTGCCAGGGCCATGACGGAGTTGGGGGACTGAAAATTGCTATCCCAGTGCACTGCCAAATGAGGCCTTGACCGTATCCAGACCACTCCCGGACACTGCCGACCCATGGAGCCAAGGCAGATCATTTCGACCCCCGCCATGCCCACTCGGGTTGCGCCCAGCGAGGCGCGGGAGTTGACGATTCTTTTCGCCGACATTCGCGGCTTTTCCCGAATCGCAGAACAGCTCGACCCGCTAGCCCTGCATTGGTATGTCCATCGTTTTCTCACCGAGATGACCGAGGTGATCCTTCGGTTTCGCGGTACCGTGGATAAGTACATTGGAGATTCGGTCATGGCGTATTGGGGTGCGCCGAAGTTTGATCCTGAGCAGGAGGATCAGGCGCTCTACGCGGCCTTCGCCATGGTTGCTGCCGCGCGGGCGCTTGACGGCGAGTTCAAGGTGGCCGGGCATCCCCGACTCGAGGTCAGTGTTGGCGTCAACACCGGGATGGTTCAGATTGGACACCTCGGCCCGAATGAAAGTGGGGTGCCGACAGTCATCGGTGATGCGGTTAATCTGGCCGCGCGCTTCCAGTCCATGGCCCATGCCTTGGATGTGGTGATTCTCGCGGGAGCTCGAACCGCCAAGGGTGCCCGCTCGATCCAGTGCCGTTGCCTGGGTGAAGTGGCGATCCGAGGTCGTCAATCGAGTGCCTTGGTCTACGAGCCACTAGGGCCCGTCGCGGCCGTTTCGGTAAGATCTAAGGACTTTTACCCTTGTTCTTACCCTGAGAATCGATTTGATGAGCTCCGAAGCCCCCTTCCGAACCTGGATGTGCCTGATTTGCGGCTGGATTTATGATGAAGCTGCGGGCTTGCCCGACGATGGGATTGCCCCGGGGACGCGGTGGGAGGATGTGCCGATCGCATGGACCTGTCCGGAGTGCGGGGCACAGAAAGCCGATTTCGAGTTGGTCGAAATCTGACGGATCACGCTGACCTCGACCGAACAACGGCATAGCGTTCCAGGGTGGTGAGTCTCGCCTGGGCATGGTCAACGATTGGATGCGGGTAGGTCGTGCCGAGCTCAATACCTGCTGCCTGGAGGGTTTCAACTGATGCCAGCCAGGGTGCGTGCAGGGCTTTGGTCGGAAGCGACGCCAATTGGGGCAGATAGCGGCGGATAAAGCGCCCGTCTGGGTCGAACTTTTCCGATTGGGTGATCGGGTTGAAAATCCTGAAGTAAGGCTGGGCATCGCATCCGCTTGAGGACGCCCACTGCCAGCCGCCATTGTTGGCGGATAGATCGAAGTCAAGAAGTTGGTCGGCGAACCAGCGCTCGCCCCGGCTCCAGTGAATGCCGAGGTCTTTGATGAGAAACGACGCGGTGACCATGCGCAGACGGTTGTGCATCCAGCCGCTATGGCGAATCTGGGCGATCGCAGCGTCGACCAGAGGGAAACCGGTGCGCGCCTCAGTCCACGCAAGAAACCGTGCCTCAGCAGCCTCGTCATTCGCAAATCGAATGTGGTCGTAGTCTGGTTTGAAGGCAGATCGCGTTACGTGCGGCCAGTTGGCCAGAATCTGGACGTAGAAATCGCGCCATATCAGCTCCGCTAACCAACTTGTGGCGCCGTCTGACGCTTCCGCATCAGTCTGTTGAATGTGAAGCGCGGTCTGCACCAGTTGGCGGATTGAAATGGTTCCAAAGCGTAGATGAACCGATAGATAGGAGGGGCCCCGAATCGCGGGGAAATCCCGATGACGTCGGTAATCTCCTATTCGCTGCACGAACGATTCGAGCAGTGCCTGCGCCGCAGCCTCCCCAGGTTGGATTCCAAGGACCTTTAAGTTGGTCGGCTCAAAGCCGATGGCCGCCAGACTCGGCGGTCCGCGCCAGGGGCCATGGAGGTTCTCGGGCGTTGCCCTCAGCTCGGTCGGCCACGGTGCGAGCGCTGCCGAGAAGGGCAGAACGGGGTGCGACGTCAAATGAGACGAAGTGAGGCGCTTGAGCCACGCGTTTCGGTAGGGGCTGAAGACCGTGTAGCCGCTCCCCGCGGCCGTGCGTAAGGCCTCCGGCGGGAAGATCACGTGATCCAGAGACTGTTCGAGCCCGATTCCGGAGGACTTGAGCGAGCGTTCGACCTCTTGATCCCGATCGATGGCGGACGGCTCGAAGTCGCGATTGATATAAACGGTTTGGCAGTGCAGCTGCTGTGCAAGCCAGGGGATGGCTTCACGCGCAGGCCCTTGCAGGACGATCAAATGGCCCGCGGGCGAGAGTTTTCCTAGGTTGGCATGCAGTTCTTCGAGTGCGCCCTGAATAAATTCGACCCGCCGGTCCGAGCGACTTGGCAGGGCGTCAAGGATCTCCGTGTCAAAGACGAAGACGCACCAGACGTGCTGGCAAGCCTGCAAGGCTTGGGACAGCGCGAAGTGATCGTTGACGCGCAGGTCGCGTCGGAACCAGACTAAGCCATTCATAGCCCGGATTGTGTCCTGTCCAAGCACCCCTTTACAATGTGGTGATGAATCCAGTTCCTGATTGTGTTGCGCTAGCCAACCACTTCCTGATCGCTATGCCAGCCATGGACGATCCAAACTTCGGACGTACGGTCATCCTCCTTGCTGAGCACAGCGACCGGGGTGCGCTGGGTCTGGTGATTAATCGACCAATGGCCGATCTTGATCTCGCAGGGCTGTTTGACCGGATCGACCTCAAGCTTGGGATTTCACCCCTCGCGAGCGCGCCGGTTTTTGTCGGGGGGCCAGTGCAGTCCGATCGCGGTTTTGTGCTCCATCGGCCGGCCGGGCATTGGAGTTCGACGGTAGTGATCGGAGAACATTTAGGCTTGACGTCTTCGAAGGACGTGTTGGAGGCGGTGGCTGCTGGGCAAGGCCCGCCCGAGTTGTTGGTGACTTTGGGCTATGCGGGGTGGGGTCCGGGGCAGCTGGAGCAGGAGCTTGCACAGAACGCATGGCTAACCGTCCCGGCATCGCCTGACCTGATTTTTTCGACGCCAGTGGCGCAACGGTTTGATCAGGCGATCAAACTGCTGGGCTTTGATCCGGCTTTTTTATCGGCGTCAGCGGGTCATGCCTGATCCTTTGCCTTTGCCTCATCCGCCCTCGGGGGGGTTGACCCGGGCCGAGACCATCTTGGGATTTGATTTCGGAGAGCGCCGGATTGGGGTGGCGGTGGGTAACACCCTGACGGGAGGCGCGTCGCCGGTCACCATCATTCAGGCGACTGAGAGCCAGCTCCGTTTTGCCCAGCTGGGGCAGTTGATCGCGCAGTGGTGCCCGGACCGACTGGTGGTCGGACGCCCCACGCACTCGGACGGAAAGCCGTTGCCGGTGACGGCCCGTTGTGAGCGTTTCGCCCGCCAGTTACAGGGTCGATTCGGCAAACCCGTTCATTTGGTCGACGAGAATTATTCAACGACCTCGGCCCGTGCGCTCGACGATGAGGCCCGAACGGGTTATCGCGGGCGTGCATCGCGCGAAGATGAGGATGCAGCGGCCGCGGCGATTGTGTTGCAACAATGGCTCGATCAGCCGACGCCGGCGCTATCGTGATGAATACGCCGACGCGGGACCCGGACGATACGTTGGGTGCGGTCGATGCAGACCGAGCGTACGTCCACCTTCTCGATCAGTTGCGAACGGTCCTCGCTGATGAGGGTCGTTCGCCCATTCTTGTGGGGGTGCACTCTGGGGGCGCCTGGCTGGCTGAGCGATTGCATGCGGACCTCGGCCTGAACTCCCCCTTGGGGTATCTTTCGAGCGCATTTCATCGCGATGATTACGGTTCGAGGGGATTGCCCACCAACATCAAGCCAACGGTCCTGCCCTTTGACGTCGAAGCGGCTGATCTGATTGTGGTCGATGACGTGTTATTTACCGGAAGAACAGCCCGGGCAACGCTCAACGAGCTGTTCGATCATGGCCGACCCGCTCGGGTCGAGCTGGCTGTGCTGGCCGATCGCGGGGGGCGCGAGTTGCCTATTTCGGCCCGGTTTGTGGGCGCATCGGTTTTGCTCGGGGGCACCCATCAGCTGGTGTTATCGCAGGACACGCAAGGACACTTTTCGTTTCGTGTTGAATCAGGACCTCTATGATCCGGCGCCATCCCCAAATTGATGGCCAGGGGCGCCTGCGTCACCTGCTCTCAATTGATGGCCTGCCCAAGGCGATGATTGAGCGGGTGCTAGACACCGCATCGGCGTTTCTGGATGTTAGCGACCGTACGGTCAAGAAGCTGCCTTTGTTGCGGGGACGGAGCGTATTCAATCTTTTTTTTGAAAACTCAACGCGAACAAGAACGACTTTTGAGATCGCGGCGCAGCGGCTTTCGGCGGA
This sequence comes from uncultured bacterium, assembly GCA_903864485.1. GTDB lineage: Bacteria > Pseudomonadota > Gammaproteobacteria > Burkholderiales > Burkholderiaceae_E > RFPW01. The sequence continues at coordinate 16,784 of CAIPGD010000428.1, forward strand.
TGTCTTTAACCTGAATATTTCCGCCAGTTCGGCCTCTAAGGGCGAGAGTTTGC
>CAIPGD010000429.1 GCA_903864485.1 uncultured bacterium
TTAGATGCTCAGCGGCCCTCCCCGTTCGGTCTCGTGCAGCACGCCGTGCGCGCTGACGGTTGGCGGGGGCTGGCAAAATTATGGCGCCTCTCGCCATTCGAAACGCTCTGGCAGGCATTGGGCACGCACTTCGAGGACCCTCGCCTGCGCCAGTTGTTTGGGCGTTATGCCACCTACGTCGGCGGATCGCCATTTCGCACACCCGCTACCCTCATGCTGGTCGCCCATGTCGAGCGCGAAGGCGTCTGGCTGGTGGAGGGCGGCATGCACCGCGTCGCACAAGCCATGTCAGCACTCGCGATGCGCTGCGGAGCGCGGATTCGATATGGCTCTGAAGCGACGTCGGTCGAAGTGAGCGGGGGCCATGTCAGCGGCGTACGTCTCGCCACTGGCGAATATATCGCCGCGGATGCCGTCGTGGCAGCCGGCGATGTCGGGGCAATTGCGAGTGGCTTTTTGGGGCGGCAGGTACGCCACGCAGTCGCCTCGGTGGCCCCGCATGAGCGGTCGCTCTCGGCGATGACCTGGAAAATGAAAGTGCAGGCCAACGGATTCCCACTTCTACGACATTCGGTCTTTTTTTCAGATCGATATGAAGAGGAGTTTGATCATATTTTTAAGCAAAAACGTTTACCACCGTCGCCGACGGTTTACGTGTGCGCACAAGACCGGGATGATCAGGAGCCGAGTGGGGAAGCACGTCCCGCCGAGCGCTTGCTGTGTCTGGTGAATGCGCCAGCCGTTGGCGACGGTCGCGGACTCGATGCGCAGGAAATCAATCGATGCGAACGACAGACCTTCGAACGGCTGGCCCGACACGGGCTCCAACTGACCTCCATCGCGACGGTGCGAACAACACCGCAGGAGTTCGAGCAGATGTTCCCGGCGACGGGAGGAGCCCTCTATGGACGGGCACCTCACGGATGGATGTCGACCTTTCAACGTCCGGGCTCGCGCAGTCGGATGCCGGGTCTGTATCTGGCGGGGGGCAGCACGCATCCGGGCCCTGGGATCGCGATGTCAACGCAATCAGGTCGACTCGCCGCGCAGAGTCTGATCGCGGACCTCGGTTCGATTCGCCGATCGCGCCCAATGGCTATGCTTGGTGGTACATCGACGCCCTGAGTGACGATGGCCGCCACGGCCTGACCGGGATCGCCCTCTTGGGCAGTGTTTTTTCGCCGTACTATTTTCGAGCTCGAGCGCGCGGCGAAGGCGATCCGCTGAATTTCAGCGCAATGAACCTCGCCTTGTACGGCTCATCGGTCTGGAATCCGAGCGCTCGCTGGGCCATGACCGAGCGTGGGCGAACCGCCGTTGAACGCGATGCACACCGATTAGCAATTGGTCCGAGCGTCCTCGACTGGGATGGAACACGGCTTGAGATCCGGGTCGATGAGCGCGCTATGCCACTACCGCTTCGGGTCCGTGGAACGATCCGGTTATTCCCGGAAGCCCTTGCCGAATCGACCTGGCACCTGGACAGCCCGGGTCTGCATCGCTGGTCACCGATTGCCCCGTGCGCCCGCATCGAAGTGGATTTCGAAAACCCCGCTCTGAATTGGAAAGGAATGGGTTACCTCGATAGCAACGAGGGTGATTGCCCTCTGGAGGATAGTTTTGTGTGCTGGGACTGGAGTCGTACCCACGGGTTAGACGGCGCGACCTCGTTGCTTTATGACCTCACGGAGCGCAGCGCTTTGACGGGCAGTGATGGACTCCGCAGGACAATTGCCGCGCAGATTTCGAGGGACGGCAGTTCGAAAACGCTGGCGGTTCCGCCAGCAAGGGTATTGCGACCCACCTCGATCTGGCGGATTCCTAGGGCGACGCATTCGATGGTTGACGATTTGAAGGTCGAACAGACGCTCGAGGACACGCCGTTCTATGCCCGATCAGTCCTCAAGAGCGGGGCCGCAAGCGGGGCGATCATGCACGAGAGCCTCGATCTCGATCGCTTTAAAAGTGCGTGGGTGCGCGCGCTCTTGCCGTTTCGGATGCCAAGGGTCGCTTGAATCGACTCAAGCAGTTAGCGCTTTGACACCAGCGAGCGGTAGGAAAAAAAGCCGCGGCTGTGCCGGTGAAGCGCGTCAAGCAACAGCGCCGCCTTGAAAAAGGCGCGCACTCAGGCGCCCGCCGAAACCCAAGTGTACGGCAATTTGCCGGAAGGCTTGAATGGCCTTTCATCGAATTGGCCCACCAGTCAATGCATTCAGGTCGGCGCACCCCGAGTTGGCAGCCGGCACTATGAGTCTGGACCTCCTGTTCGAGCGGCTTCGTGAGGTGATTCAGCAGCCCTTCTGCGATCTCGCATCACGGCGCGATTGGTGCGCCAAAGGTCGATCGCGATGAGCCCCAGAACGAGCCCAAAGGAGAACACCAGTTCGACAACCCCCATCGTCCAGTCATTCATAGGTCACCCCCAACTAGACCCTACCCATCCCGCGCATCCCGGCGCGCTCCTCACGTTCAAGTCGATCGAACATTTCGAGAATACGCCCGAGACGGTCATCGACAGCGCTCAGCCAGCGCCAAATCCCTCGCACCGGCGCGAGGATCGGGAAACCCGACTGCTCATCGATACGAACCCGGGGCTCAACGGGTTCGTTCACGACGGCATTGATCAGAAACTGGGCAGCCTGGATCGCCGGCCGCGCCTGCCCTGCACCGGCTGTTCTGAGGACTGCGGTGAGCGCTGGTAAGGCGACCCGTAGCTTGCGCCGTCCAGAAACCACGGCCCGGCAGGAGACCGAATCCAGTTGCTGACGCTCGACTTGCCGGCCAATTTCCGCATAGAGACGCCCCGCTGCATCGATACCAGGTCGGCAGTCCGCTGGCAATGCGGCGACACCGTCTCGCGCGCGCTCATAGGCCTCATCGGCCGCAGCCAACAACCGCGCAATCACCCGGGCGATGCGTGAATCGAACCTTGGATCATTCAAAAAACCCTCTGGATTAACCCCTTCTTCTTGTAACCATTCTAGAGGCAAGTACAAACGCCCGGCGCGGGCGTCTTCGCCGACATCGCGCGCGATGTTGGTCAACTGCATCCCGATCCCGAGGTCGCACGCCCGCGCCAGTGCCTCGGGTGTTCGCACGTCCATCAATAACGCCATCATGGCGCCTACGGTGCCGGCAACCCGAACGGCATACGCCTGTAAATCTTCGATGGTCGCGTACCGACGGCCAACGGTGTCCCACTCGAACCCTTCCAGCAACGCGAGCGGCAAGGTCTTCGGAATCGCAAACCGTTTGACCACGTCGGCGAATGCTCGGTCGGCGGGTTGCGGCAAAGGATCACCGGAATAGACCCGATCGAGCCGCAGGTGCAGTCGCGCGAGTGCTCGAACTGCGGCGTTCGCGGTGCTAAGGCCGTCTTCTTGCGCCAGATCGACGGCATCGTCAGCGACCCGACAGAATGCATACAACGCAATCGCGGGGTCTCGCACCCGCGTCGGCAACAACAAGGAGGCCGCGTAAAAGGTCCTCGAGCCGCCGCGCAAAAGCGTCCGGCAGGCATCCAGGTCTCCAGGCAACCCGTAGCTAGGAAATTGATTCATATTTTTGTTCCAGTCTCTAAATTAATGCATCTACCGGGAGAACCCCAAGCTGTTGCGCCTGTTGAAGGATGGACTCCGCCACACGCTCGGGTTGCTCCTCTTGAGCAAGGTGCCCCAATCCTTCCCACTCGATGATCTGAACGCTGGGCGCCATGCTCTGGACCCGATACGCTTGAGCCGGAGGAACTGCCCGGTCCTCCATTCCGACAAAGAGAACGATCGGCACCCGGATTCGACTGAGATCGCGCTCGATAGAGTCCAGTTCCCAGTTCGCCATCATCGATAACGTGGCCGCAATGTGGGCTGGGCGACGTAAGAGTCGCTGATACAGCGTGACCCCCCGAACGTCGGGAATGGAGCCCGTCCCGCGGATGAGTGCCTCAACGGAAAGCCGATCCGAGGCCCGCCAGGACAGGAGACTGGAGGTCAACGACGTGCTTGCGAAGAATTTGGCCAGCGGTAAAAAAACGGCGCCCGGAATGCCTTCGAAGGGCAGCAACGCCCCGTTGATACAGAAAATACTTTGCGGGGCAAATCCCTGATCAGTCACCATCCGGATTAGAACGACAGCGCCGGCTGAGTTGCCGACGGCCAGCGTCGGCTTGGCATCCAGGGTATCGAGCAAAGTGCTGACCGCTTGCGCCATTCCGTGCGGCGACATTTGGGCTGTCAATCGATTCGATGCGGGTGTTTGGGTAAAGCCATGCCCAGGCAAATCCGGCGCGATCACGTCAAAGTGAGGCGTCAGCAGCGGAAACAAACTGCGCCACGAATGCGATGCAGAGCCCGTACCGTGTAACAGCAGAATCGTTGGCCCATGACCAGCCCGTTGGACATGCCAGCGCAGCCCATCTGCAACGACAAACTGGCTATGCTCTCGATTGGGCCAGTCGACCCCATCAATATCCCACTGCGGCGCCTCGTTCATGCCCTCACCTGTCCACGGGCACCCCAA
>CAIPGD010000430.1 GCA_903864485.1 uncultured bacterium
AGGCGCGGTCGGCGTAGCGCTTAGATGACCTCTCGCGAGAGCCTAGGGGGCGTCGTACCGTGCGGTAACCCCGCCGGTCGACCGTAAATCGAGGGGCTGGCCATTGAGCGTCGCGGTCATGGCGCGCACATTGCCGACAAACACCTTGTGCAAACCCTGTTCGGGGAGGTCAATGACCTCCCCGGGTTGCAAGACCCGCGCAATTCGGCCCTGGTCATGCTGAACTTCAACCCAGCAGCGATCCCCGTGGGCAGTTAGCCGTAGTCGTCCCCGGGGAAGCGCCGGGATAGCAGCCGGGGTAGCAGCCGGGGTAGCCGCCAGGGAAGGGGCAGGGATGGGGGCGGGGGAAGGGGCGGCGGATAGTGCTGGAGTTGGAGTTACGGCTGGGGGAACGGCTGGGGGGTCCTCCAAGGCAGGCGGCTCAGGAGCGGGTTCAGCGGCGGGTTCAGGGGCGGAGGCGGGGACCGGGGGGGCAATCGCCGGAGGAACGTTCGCCCGGGGAGCCACTACCGCCGGAGCGAACGCGAGATCCCAGGCTTGGGCGCCCCACCACTGCCAACCGGCCTGCACAACGACAGCCCCAAGAATGCCCAGGACCCCAATCAGTAACCAAGGAATGCCCCCGTGACGAGAACCCGCGGGCCGGGCCCGGACTGGTCCCCCGGGCAACTGCAGCGGGGAATCGGGCCGGGGCGAATCGGCGACCAAACTGCGGGGTAAATCGAGAAAATCACAGTACCGTCCGCCCAAGCGGCGCCGGACTTCCGCGTTGTGAAAGCTCTCGGCCCGGCCCTGTTCCAGATCCCGCACCTGAGAGGTCGACAGGTGAACCTGGCGGGCCACGTCAACAATGGTCAGATTGCGCGCCTCGCGTGCCCGCCGCAAGGCATCACCCCCGATCGCGCTGGAATCGCGCAACGGTGCCGCATCAGCTTCGATTAGTCGATCCAAGTGAGTCGATCCAATTCAGCCCTCAGGGATTTAACAGGGTGCCGTCTTCGATGCGAGCGGCTCCACCGGCCACCAAGGCAGACACTGCCCAGTCGGCCAGACTGGATCCATCGTTGTATCGTAAGTAATGCTGATTCGCTGCCCGAACAAGTCCAATCGAGCCAAACCAATCCGGGAGGCTCGCGAGATCGATTCGTTCCTGATCCAGCAGCAGGAACTTCAACAGGACCTTGACCGCGTGTCGCGCGTTGCGCTCCGGTTCGGCGCAAAGCGTATCTAGCAGGGAATATGCCGAATCAAGGGCTCGCCCCACCTCATCAAACGCGGGTCCATGCCCCGGAATCACCCAACGAACCTTGAGCTTGGCGATCCGATCCAGGATGGCCCGCTGCTCGTCAAACGCCCCGAGTTCGCCCGCGCTATTAGGCCCACTCAGCGCCCTCCGCTCGCTCAGCGCACCTGGCCTCGTCAATTCTGGGAAAATCACGCCAAACCCACGCTGCCAAAGCGCATCGGCTGAAATCAAGATGCGATGTTCCTCGCACCACAACACGACCGAGTCGGGATCGTGCCCCGGTGCGGCGATCACCTCCCAATCCATGCCGCCCAAACGAATAATCGAGCCTGGTTCAAGCGCGGCGTCCGCGATGAAAGGATCACAGCGCTGGCCCGTCGCGCGAAAACTCAGACTCTCAGCATCCCACGCGTTGACCGCCGCAACGCTGGCCCTTGGCACAACAATCTGACAACCCCAGGTGCGACGCAAGAGCGCGTTACCGCCACAGTGGTCCGAATGCAAATGGGTATTGATGACACGGTCTAGCGCCCTGGAGCCCAAGGTGTTCGAAACCAGTGCCTGTGTCAGCGCGGCATGTTTCACATAGCCAGTGTCAATGAGGGTCGCACTATCCCGATCAACAAGCAGGATACCGTTCGAGGACAACCAGTCGCGCTCAAACAGATGCATACCGGGGGGAAGAGCGAGGCGTTCATGAACGGCCATGATCCTCGCAACCCCTAGCTTGGCAGCGTCGCGAGGACCGCCAGTTTTTCATCGTTGCTCATCAAGCTCCAGTTCGCGATCTGATCCAGAGTGCGACCGCAGCCCGCACAGCGCCCAGTCGCCGGATCGATGGTGCACACCGAGGTACAGGGCGACGGGACGGCGGTCTGGGTTGCTGCGAGGCGCGACTCGGCAAGACGGGCCTGACGGGCCTGACGGGACGCTAGGGCGTTGCCCGCGCGGGTGGTCGCAGGACGGCCGAGCCGCTCGGAAATCCACTGCCCGATCGCCACCGTGGCCTCTAGGTCGACGCCGGTAGAAATTCCAAGACCCTGCAAAAGATACAGCAGATCTTCAGTCGCGACATTACCCGTCGCGCCGGGTGCATAAGGGCAGCCGCCGAGGCCAGCAATCGAGGAATGAAAGATCGTGAC
>CAIPGD010000431.1 GCA_903864485.1 uncultured bacterium
AATCAATCTGTGCGACTCATTGCTCGCGGACGGCAGCGCAGCCCCGCAGGAGCAGGCTCTGTTTGGGCGCTTTCTGCAGGCGTTTGGCGTCCCAGAGGCGCAATTTGCGCCGCACTTTCAGGTCATTGCCATCAAGAACGACCGCTCGGTCTTCGGCATTCGTTAATCGGTCGTTATTACTCAGTCGTTGAGCCCCCCCCTGCGCCAGGGGGGCTGACCTTCAAATACCGATTGAACGACCGTCAGGCAGCGTCACGCTGACACTGAGAACCTCGAGATCGCGCTGATTTTCTAGTTCGATCGCGATGTCCTCAGGCTTGACCTGAACGAATTTTCCAACGGCCTCGAGTACCGCCCGCTTAATCTGCTGAATCAACTCGGGATTACTCGAGCGATTTCCCTCGCGGGCGATGATGACCTGCAGGCGCTCTTTGGCCAGATTGGCCGTTGGGGGCTTGCGCTTGGTAAAAAAATCAAGAAATGACACGGTGGATCCCTTCCCGCTTAGGCAGATTTGCTTGAACCACCAACCCCGACGCTTTCCAGCAGTCGGCGGAAAAACCCTTTGTCTTCCTCATCGACAAATCGCAGCGGCAAGTCATTACCCAGATAACGATCAATCGCGTCCTGATAGGCCTGGGCGACATCGGTTTCTTTTTGATGGACCGCTGGCAGACCCTGGTTGGAACTCTCCAGGACCCGTTGGCTCTCGGGGATCACGCCCATCAACGGCACCTTGAGAATCTCGAGGATGTCGCCGTGGCTAAGCATTTCGCCGGCCTTGACACGGCGTGGCGAGTATCGAGTCACGAGCAAATACTCTTTGACAGGGTCCTGGCCTTCTTTGGCCCGCCGTGAACGGGACTGGATGATCCCGATAATGCGATCTGAATCCCGCACCGAACTGACTTCGGGGTTCACCACGACAATGGCATCGTCGGCAAAGGTCAAGGCCATGACAGCCCCTGATTCGATACCTGCAGGCGAATCACAGACGATGTAATCGAAGCCCATTTCCTTCAGATCTTCGATAACTTTCTGGACACCGGCTTCGGTCAGTGCGTCTTTATCGCGGGTCTGACTGGCCGGCAGAATGTGCAGATTCTCGACATTCTTGTCGCGGATCAACGCCTGATTCAGGGTAGCTTCGCCCTGAATGACATTGACGAAGTCGTAAACGACCCGACGTTCGCAACCCATCACCAGATCCAGGTTACGAAGGCCGACGTCAAAGTCGATTACAACGACCTTTTTGCCACGCAAGGCGAGACCGGCAGACAGGTTGGCAGACGTGGTGGTTTTACCCACGCCACCCTTGCCGGAGGTGACGACGATGACTCGACTCATGATGCTGACACTTTCTCGGAATGGTTGAATAAAGGATGGGTCAATGGGGATGCGTCAATCGGGGTTCGTTCATTCAAATCGGACGGATTTCGAGTGCGTCCGCGTTCTCAGCCCCCAGTGCGATCTGGACGGGTTTGCCACGCAAGTTTTCGGGAACGCCCTCTTCAAATGTTTTGTAAAGACCTGCAACCGCCACGATCTCAGCCCGCAGGTCAAGGGTGAAAATTCTCGCATCGCGACGCCCGCGCGCGCCAGCGATCGCCCGGCCTGCAAGCGATCCGTAGACATGGACGTTGCCGTCGGCAATCACTTCGGCGCCTGGCGAGACCACCGCCATCACAATCAGATCGCGATCGCGGGCGTAAATCTGCTGGCCCGACCGGATCGGGCGATCGATGATCATCGCATCCAGTAGGGGCAACTCGGGCGGTTGGGCTGGCTGCGGTGATTGATCTGGGGGAGGCGCCGCCGGTCGAGAGGCGGGGGAGGACGAGGCCGAGGGCGAAGACGGAGACGAGGCCGAGGGCGCGGACGAAGGCTCCGCCGACTGAGGGGCCGCCGCATCGCCTGGGGCCCTGGTCAAATGGGGCACCGAATCGGCGAGATCGACCAATCCGAGGCAAAGCGCATCTGCCCTGTCTCGGAAC
>CAIPGD010000432.1 GCA_903864485.1 uncultured bacterium
ACCTACAACGTGGTCAACGGCGATCCTCTCCTTTGGCAGGATATTTGGGGTTCAATCGCCGAGTACTTTGGGATGTCGGTTGGTGAGCCCAAGCCGATGCGGTTGAGTGACGAGATGCCTACGCAAGAAGCAGTCTGGGCTCGAGTAGTCAAGCGACACGGGCTAAAACCACTTGCGTTATCCGACCTAATAGGAAGTTCGTGGCAGTTCGCAGATCGGGTATTCGCACATGGTCTCGAGAATCCGGCAGATTCCGTCCTGAGCGGTCTCAAGCTGCGTCAGCACGGCTTTGCCGACTGTTTCGACACGGAAGACGCGCTGATTTACTGGCTCGACCGCATGCAAGCCGAGGGCTTGATCCCGCGCTGAGATCGTTAGTTTAAATTTTCGGTACTAAAGTTTGCTGGCATGACGATCTCGAGAATTTCGCAGTCGTCCGAATAGTCCAGCACCGCATGGCGCATTCCGCTCGGCTGGAGCCAGCACGAACCGACTTCCATGCGGACGGCGCCCTGGTCTTCAAATTCGCTGACCAGCCAGCCCTTGAGTACATAGACCATTTGAAACTCGACACCGTGCCTATGTGGGATCGATACTTCCTTTGGGTCGCACGGGGGGATCAAGCGAATCACATGGGCGACGGCGGCGCCTGACGTTGCAAGGGCAATACCTAGATCGCGGTAATGGGCGTAGGCGCGCAAGCCGGGTTCAAAAACGGCATCCTTCAGATGGCTGACGGTAAATTGTTGTTTTGTTTCTTGATTCATGGTCAGTTCCCCCAAGCTTGCATTCGTGTTCCGACCTTAGCATAGAGGAGCCATCAACGAGCATTCAAACCTGAATCGATGAGAGATGGCCCCAAAAGCCTTGCTGTTTTTTATTGCGAAACGGTGAAACTCTCCAGCTTTTCCGCCTTCCCCGACTTGAGGATGTTTGCAATCGCGCGCATGGTTTGCGGTTCAATCCCCTTAAACCCATGCTCTGTTTGCGCTTGGCATGCGCCACCTTGAAACCCACTTCCACCCAATACCGTGATCAGAGGGAAGCCGAATTTCTCGCTAATTTTCTTCGCGCCCGCATAGGTCGTCAGTCCGCAAGGATCGTCCCGATGATGGACAAAAACCTGCGGAATACCGGACCGCGTGTAATCGAAATTGGCGAGTTCTCGATACGATCCTTGCGCCCAGGGTTCCGTAATGGACGCGGTATGAATTGCGCCGGCGTAGGACTTGGGTTCAAAGATTGGCATGAATGCCGATGAAATCGTGCCCATACTGGTACCGATGAGCCAGACCTCGTTGAGGCTCGGATGTTGACCCTTCACTGCATCAATGAGCTTTTGTACATGTTGCTGCCGATCTTGCGAGCTTTGGTAGGCGGCCGAACAGTAATCTCCACTTTCAGAATGACAGTCCACGATCAGGGTCGCAATGGATTCGTCCGCGAGAAATCGCCTCGAGCGGATCAGGAAGTTGCCGTTCAGTTTCGACCGCACCATCGCGCCATTCTCAACGATGGGTCGAACCACAGACGGGTAACCCGGCAACAGGACGGCCAGCCTAGTGTGGTTAGACGTTCCGGCTCTCACCGAGTAAACGCCGGCTTGCTGGCGGTTGGTATCGAGAGCAACACTCACGAGTTCCTCAGTCAATCCCTCGGCATGCGCAGGAATCGATTGGGCAATCGCGGCCCCTGGACCAATACAAATTCCAAGCCCTAGGGCGATGGCAAAGCCCCCAATCAGGCGGAAACCGATCGTAGGCTGGAGGCGATTCGCGGTGCCAATCAAGCCTGCCTTAGTCTTCTGCACTGCGCCCATCGAGAACCTGAGCTTGCCTTCTTTGCATGTAGGCATCGCGGACAAACAGATATTGATCGAGCGCGATGCCTTGCAAGGCTTTCTCTCGGTCCAACAGGCGAGATCTCGAGTCCGTTAGCCTGACGGCCGTTATTGAATTCCGTGCCCCTGGGTCTGCGAGGTATCGAAATGGGCTCGCGTGCACATCCACGCCGATCTGCGCAAAAGAATCGCGCAATGTGCTGGGCCCCAAAAGCGGCAGGACGACGTATGGGCCGGCCGGAACCCCCCAGACGCCAAGCGTCTGACCAAAGTCTTCTTTGTGTTTTTGGTAGCCCCAGTCCGAGGCAAAATCAACCAACCCGACGACACCGATGGTGCTGTTGATGACGACGCGGGTCGCGTCGGTTCCGGCTTCGCGAACTTTTCCCTGCATCAGATTATTCGCGCTGGTCCAGATGTCGGCAACGTTGCCGAACACGTTTTGAACCCCGGTACGAACCAGCGTCGGGATCACCGTTTTGTAGGCCTGGGCAACCGGCTTGATCGCCCATTCGTCGGCTTTGAGGTTCACCGCAAAGGTGACTCGATTAATTGATTCAAAGGGATCGGACTGCCCCCCCGAATATTGGGCCTCAGCGTTCACCATCGAACCGCTGTTCGTCAGAACTGAGCTGAAGGTTGAGTCCCCCCGAGGCGAGCCGAGACGCACTTGGTACGGCGTGGCCAGGTCGGCCGCACGCGCGGGCTCTGCCGCCGTTACCAACAGCAGAGCGGTCATCCCAATGGCCAGCCCCCAACGCAGCCGGTTTTCGATGCAATTTTGGAGGTCCACGCAATTGAAGGTCACAGGCATCCGAAACAGGACGCGGGCATCAAATGAAAACATCAGGCGCGACTGCCTTTTTTGCCGCCCGGAACGGCGCAGTATGCCCAAGATCGGCGGAGTATGTGCGGCTCAGTACTTGGTTGACGAAAATCCATTCGCCTTTGGCTTCGGTGGCTGTGAAAGTCATCTTGAGATAACCACGACGGGATGGATCGAGCCAACGCAGATCATCCACGATATTTTCGAATAAAGACTTTACCTGTGCGGGGGTGAAACCTGGCAGATACTCTTCGAATCCACCCGAAGAGACCCCCGGCGTTGCAAACTCTTCGCCAACCTTGACATTCGCCAGCGCCGCGTTTGCAAGCCCCATGAGCGTCAAATCACTGTGCCAACCGTTGTGGGTGTCGCCGGCTAGAGAGATCAGTTTTTTATTTAGCTGCAACGCTGATGCCAGAACCGCTTCACGGGCTGCAATATAGCCGTCCCATGCGTCGAGGTTATAGCCAATTTTTGGATTGATTGCCGGGTTCAACAGAGCAGTTTCGGTGGATGTCAATGGCGCGCCCGCCGCCTTTTTTGCCTTGGCCGTGAGGTAGGCATTAATGGCCTCCAAGCCCCGTTGTTGGGCCGCGGGGTCGCGGGAGTCGCCATTGAGGACGGATAGCACGGATACGGGAGATTCCATCCTTGCCATTAAGACCTGCTGGCCAAGGACCTGCCAGGTGGCCTGAGAACCGCTCATTTTCTGCTGTAACCAGGCCAATTGCTCGGCACCCAGCATCTGGCGGTCGGCACGGGCGTATTCTGCAAGCGCGCTAGCCTGCTTCGCAGCACCTTCGAGGCCAGCCAATTCCGTAATTGCAATCTGCTTGTCACGTGCAATGTTGCGTGTTTCAAGCATGTGCAGACTCACAAGCCGGCCAAAGTCGAAACTCCGGTAAATCTTCAGCTTGTCCGCGCCAGTTCGGATCGGCATCCATTCATGGAATGCTTGAATCGCGGCTGTACGGCGAACGGTATATAGCCCCTCCGTTGCTGGGTCATGCCCTTGCGCGCCGTCCTTGTAATTGTCGTTAGAAACCTCGTGGTCGTCCCAAACGGCGATCATTGGCATCTTGGCATGGAGGGTCTTGGAGTCGGGGTCCGACTTGTAGAGCGCATGCCGCTTACGGTAATCCTCCAGCGATAGAGTTTCGTTGGCGTGATCGGCAAACCGTTTGAGGTTCTGGATGATGGGATCAGTTGGTGCGCTCCCCGTTCCGTACTCGTAAATATAATCGCCAAGGTGAATGGCAAAGTGCGAATCGCGTTTGGCAGCCTCCGCATAGGCATTGAAGAAGCCCAGTGGGTAGTCTGCGCAGGAAAACACCGAGAAGGTGACTTCAGTCGCATCTGAGGCTGGCAGGGTACGTGCTTGCCCGATCGGAGAGATGCTAGGGCCGCACAAAAATCGGTAGAAATAGGTTTTTCCAGCCGATAGGCCCAGCGCATCAACCTTGACGGTGAACCCCGTCTCTGCACCCGAGGTCACTTGTCCTGATGAAACGATCGAGCTAAAGGCCGTGTCGTTCGCGACCTGATAGATCAAGTTGACTGGGTCGGAACCTGTCTGATACTTCGCATGGGTCCAGAGAATGATTCGGTCTGTCAGTGGGTCGCCGCTTGCAACGCCGTAATTGAAATCAACGGGCAGAGGGTCATCACTACAGGCTGACAAGACTCCGCCCGAGGCAACGGCCGCCGAGACAGACGAAAGTTTGACAATAAATTCCCGGCGGGTGAAATGGATGGCCACGAGAGCAACTCCGATTTGGATAAAAGATCGAAGGATCCTGATTGCTCGTCATGACGGGGCGATGAATCGGGATCAAACTCTTACGTGACCATCAATACACGTGACACTCTCGCCCCCTACCCAGATTTCGCCATCGGCACTTTCGACATAGACGCGTCCCGCGCGCCCCACTGCGGTTCCCTGACTTGCGATGTAGTTGGGCGGAGCATGACCCGCGCCGATTAGCCACTGTGCCAAGCCGGCATTGAGGCTGCCCGTTACGGGGTCTTCGACCATGCCGTTATTGCCTGGAAAGAACGCGCGGACTTCGAACGCGACGTCCGCATCAACCCGCGTTGATGATCCAACCGTGGCGCGCGCGCCCACCACACCGACCTTCGCGCGAGGCCCAACAACACCAATGTCGAGCCCGGCAAGAATTGCTGCGTCCGGTTTGAGGGCCAGTACAAGCTCGGCAGATCGCAGCAATAGGCCTCGCCAACGCGGACCGTTATCACACCAGGCATGATCAATGATGTCGTCGGCACTCAGGCCTAAGCCTCGAGTGATCAGGTCGATATCTGCTGCATCGAGGGGGCCATCTTTTCGCCTTGGAGGGGCGGCAAAAG
>CAIPGD010000433.1 GCA_903864485.1 uncultured bacterium
CGGGGTTACGCTCGAGCCTCGCAGCCAGATCGCCGACTGGAACCCTGCCGAGCAGCGACTGACGGTGTATCACTCGTTTCAGGCCCCGCACATGATGCAGGATCTGTATTCACGTCAGTTCGATTTGCCAGAATCATCGATTCGGGTGATTTGCAAAGATGTGGGGGGTTCATTCGGAATCAAGGTTCACGCCTATCCGGACGATTTTGCGACGGTTGCGTTGTCGATCCTGTGCCGTCGCCCGGTGAAATTTGTCGCTGACCGTTTGGAGTCCTTCACGAGTGACATCCATGCCCGCCACCATCGGGTCCAGGCGCGCGCGGCAGTGAATCGGGATGGCGAAATACTCGCCTTTGAGATCGATGATCTGACCGGAATCGGCCCGTATTCGATGTTTCCAAGAACCAGTGCGATCGAGGGCAATCAGGTCGTGAACCTGGTTGGGGGCCCTTATAAGCACAAGAATTATCGTGCGCATCTGAACGTAGTGTTTCAGAACAAGACGCCGACCTGTCAGTACCGGGGTGTGGGGCATCCCATCGCGTGCGCGGTGACCGAAGGGTTGGTCGATCTGGCGGCCCGAAAAATCGGCATGGATCCGCTCGAAATCCGTCGCCTGAATGTGATCCCCGATGATGCTTATCCCGCAACGGGTGCGAGCGGAATCCGTCTCGAGTCGCTCTCGCATGAAGCGTGTCTGGACAAGCTTGAGCAGATGATGGACTACGGCGCACTCAAGGCCGAGTGTGAGCGCTTGCGGGGTCAGGGTGTTTATCGCGGAATCGGCTTTGCAACCTTGATCGAACTCACCAACCCGAGCGCGGCGTTTTATGGTGTTGGCGGCGCGCGCATCGCGTCGCAGGATGGTGCCACGATGCGTCTCGACCCGTCCGGGGCCGTCACCCTATTAATCGGCGTTGGTGAACAGGGGCAGGGCAACGACGGGATTTTTCGCCAGATCGCTGCTGACGCGGTCGGAGTCGACCTTGAGTCTGTCAGGGTCATCACGGGCGACACCGATATCACCCCGTATGGCGGTGGTACCTGGGCCTCACGCGGTGCCGGGGTTGGCGGTGAAGCAGTCCTTCTCGCAGGGCAGGCCTTGCGCGCCAACATTCTCAAGGTCGGTGCGGTCATTCTAAAGCGTGAACCGGCCTCGCTGGCAGTGCGCCGGGGGCAGATCGTCGACGCGATCAGCTTTGAGCCCTTATTGCCCTTTGCAGAACTGGGCCGCGTGGCTTACTTTCGTTCGGACACCTTGCCCAATGACTTCACCCCCGAACTGATGGTGACCCGTCACTATGCCCAGCGTGACTACCCATTTATTTTCACCAATGGCGTTCAGGCCTCTTATGTCGAAGTGGACCCGCAGACCGGGTTTGTAACACTCCTCAAACACTGGGCGGTTGAAGACTGCGGCCGGGTAATTAACCCAAGACTGGTCGATGAGCAGATCCGTGGAGCGATTGTCCAGGGGCTCGGGGGCGCGCTGCTCGAGGAGTGCCTCTATGACGACGAGGGCCTGATGCGCAACGCGAGCATGGCGGATTATCTGGTCCCGATGTGCGCCGAGATGCCCGATATCGAGGTGGCCCACGTGCAGACGCCGACTCGCAGCAGCCAACTCGGCGCCAAAGGGGCGGGCGAGGCCGGGACCGCTGGTGCGCCTGCTGCGGTGATGAATGCCATCAATGATGCGCTCGCGCCATTGCACGCCCAGGTTTGGTCCCAGCCGATTACCCCGGAGAAGATCCTTCGTGCCCTAGGCCATGTGGATTGAGTGGCATTGTTTTTGCGTGAGACCAGACCCCTTATCACGTGTCCCAACTGGATCGCGTCATGACCACCGTTGTACCCAAGCTCTCGAAATCGGACGCTGCCCCCTTTAAAGCGCTCCAATCAGCGCGCGCGGGGGGAAACCCTTCCGCGTCGTTTGCGCGGGCACTGAAGGACGCCGACGCGTCTAAGGCCGCAGTTCAGCAGGCTGCCGAGCTTGCGGACAACAGTGTGCGGCTGCGCGGCCAGACTGGAGATTCTGATGGGTCAGCAGGCTCGGCCGGATCGGCTGAGGCCGGTGACGATTCAATTGTCAACGGTAACCGATCTTCTAAATCGGGTGATTTGGAAGCTTCGGCGAAGAAGCCTGGTGACTCGAGCGAAGCGTCTGCCGCCGATTCGGCAAATGTTGCCGGTATTGCCCCGCCGCTGGGGAGCGATGTGGGAACCTCGAACGCTTCTGACGCAGTTGCCTCGGCTGACGATGCGCGCACGACCGAAGTCGCCAACCTGTTGGCTCCCGGTGTTTTGGCCCCCGGTATGTCGGCAAAGGCTCTCGAACTGGCGCAAGCCGCAGCCCTCTGGGCCAATGGCGGACTGAAGGATGGATCTGCCGAGGTCGCAGCAAATCTTGGACTGGATGCTTCGTCCATGGCGGTTAAGGGCGGTTCAACAGATCCAGCGGCCACATCCGCTAACTCGGCCGCATCGGCCAAATCCAGCCCCTCCGCCTCGACCAACGTCCTCTCGACGTCCCAAGGGTCGACTATTTCTGGGGTCATGGATCCTTCGCTGTTCACAGCCCCAGGTGGCGGCGTTGGATCTGCCGTATCTTCGGACAGTCCTTCGGTTGGTCCGTCGGGGGCTTCCATTGCCTCCGCTTCCATGTCGTCTGGTTTGGCTGGCGGTCCGATCGGATTCGGCGGTGCTTCAGCAGCGCTGCAGGGGGCAGTTCAGGGGGCTGGGCAGAGCACGGCAACCAATGCGCTGTTAAATGC
Source organism: uncultured bacterium (assembly GCA_903864485.1). Lineage (GTDB taxonomy): Bacteria > Pseudomonadota > Gammaproteobacteria > Burkholderiales > Burkholderiaceae_E > RFPW01. The sequence goes on from CAIPGD010000433.1 coordinate 2,775, forward strand.
TGGGCGTTTAGAGGCCAGCGTGTCCGGGCCCGGA
>CAIPGD010000434.1 GCA_903864485.1 uncultured bacterium
CAACCAGATCACCTGTGGGGCGTGGTTGCTGGGTATTGACCCGCACCTTACGCAGCGTCCCTTTGAGGCTTTTGATCTGATCGGGCAAGGGTCTTTTAGCCATAAAACCGTCGGTTGCGTTCCAAGTTAATTGCTGAGGCATAAACGTGGGCAAACCCCATGTACGCCAATTGGATGCGAGAAAAATCGTGCTCGCGTACGCATTTGAATCATTAAAGTTGTAGAGATTTAGCACCCCCACCCCCTATGCGAATGATTTAAAGCACGCATTGGCTGCGCATTAAGTCATTGCAGATCTGCCAAGCATTTATTGGCGCGTTCCAACAAACTCTTGCGATTGTGGCAACTCACGCAAAGCGATTGAAGGTTTGCCGATTCAAATCGATCACCGCCTTGTTTGATTGGCACGATGTGATCAACGACTACTGCTGGCCTGGCGATTCGATCAAACATGCAGGTCACACACAGCGGGTTTGCTCGAAGCATCGCCGCTCGCGTCGCGCGCCACCTGGTCGAAGAGTAGAACCCCACCTCACCATCGAATGACCGTCGAGCGCGCCCGTAATCTCGATGTTGGTTGCGACGGTGGGGATCGCAGTAACCCGGCTTAGAGAGCACCGCAGCGCACCCAGGTTGTCGACAGGGCGTGGGCGCAGCGTATGGCATGAGCGTCGGCGGCGAAGTTGTGCGAGGCCAGAATGCAAAACGCCCGCTCGTCTCTCGACTGCGGGCGCAACTTGTACCAATGAAGTAAGTATCCCTGTTATGTGTCACACAGTCAAGCAATCGTGAATCGGTAGTGAACGGCAAGCATGCCGAGTGCGCCAACCAGGATGCCCTTAGCCTCGTGCGCGTTGATCGCCCGCCCATTCCACGCCCACCGAATGGACCACTCGCGAACGCTTACACCGAGGCCAGCAACGAACCACACAGCCGACCCACCAGGGCTCGAGTTGCCACCAACCGAAACAAGCGCGTCGTTGACTCGAATACGCGCCTGCGCAGCTCGTTCGGTAACGCTTCCGCGACCCGCAATACCGATACGTTCGTATGCTGCCACGCCCATCGGACTCAGGGCTGCCGCATCAAATGCTCGACCGAACTCCTGGCCGGCGTCGTGCATGGCCTGATTGATTGCGCCACCTCGAAGCAATGCGCCAAGCGAGTCGACGGTTCTAAAGTGCTCGACCCGAAAGGACGTGCCCTCCTCGCCCTGGCTTATCCATTCGAGATCACGAGGTCCGGCAGGCGCCGCTAACGCCGTTTTCGAGGACGGCGGGGTCACGCTCTCACCCCCTGACCAATCGCCCATTCGAGCAGCGCCAACGCATCGGCCTCATTGTCATCGGTGACGGGGTGTCCGAGATCGCGCATCGCATCGATCACATCGGATTTACTCGCGTTGCCCTTTCCAGTCGCGTGGCGCTTGATCGTTCCGACCGGCACACCCGCGTAGGGCGTACGGTGATGTTCGCACCAGGCGGTCAGCACGCCCATGAAGCCCCCATAGACGTGGGCTGCATCCGTTGACGCGTGGCGCCTGACTTCTTCGAAGTAAACCGCACCCAATCCCTCATGGCCCGCGCCAATCGACTTGATCTCGGTAAGCCACTGCTTAAAACGGAGAAAGCGCATGCCACCGCCCTCAAACCGTTGCGCTTTGAAGGAGATGAAGCCGTGGGCGATGGGGCCAATGCTCGAACGCAATGCCCATCCGGTTGTTGTACCAAGGTCGAGCGCAAGGATTGCCGTTGGATGGAGGTCAGTGAAGTCATCGATGTCGTCGTTCATGGGGCCGCCGTTGAGTGGGTCGAATCGTTCATCTAGTCAGAACGAGA
>CAIPGD010000435.1 GCA_903864485.1 uncultured bacterium
GTGTTGTGAACCTGCGAGTCAATCAACCCGGGAATTGCTGTCGCGCGATCGGCATCAATCACTACGTCGCACTGCGCGAGGTCGGCATCTGAGACCGTACCGACCTGGAGGATTTTTCCGTTATTCATCAGAATCGCATCGCCCTCAACCCAGGGGGCGCGCCAATCGCCGGAGACGATTCGACCTAAATTCACAATCGCAGTTTTCATGAGGATCAATCGACAGAGTTGGGTTCGATATGCTTTACTGCCGTAAAACAAAGGGAGATTTTCTGATGGCCAAAGCCTACTGGATCAGCGCGTACCACACCATTCATGACGCCGATGCGTTAGCGGCCTACGCAAAACTGGCGCTGCCTGCCATTACCGCGGCCGGGGGTAAATTCCTGGCCCGGGGAATGCCCGCAGCCGTGAAAGAGCAGGGCATTGCTCAGCGTACCGTGCTTGTCGAATTCGAGTCGGTTGATGCGGCCCTCGCGGCCTACAACAGTCCTGCCTATCAAGAGGCGGTGGCCGCGCTGGGCACTCAAGCCGTGGTGCGCGACCTCCGCATTATTGAGGGCACCTAAGGTTGAGGGCACCTACGGTTGAGGACAGTTAAGGCGCTTCAGGATTTCATCGATCCAGGGGGCGTTGTAGGTGCCAGCCGCGATCGCGGCCATCATCTGACTCTCGACTGCGACCTTCGACCGGGCCGCCGCCAGTAAAGATTCGGCCTCTGCGAAGGGCACGCAGAGTACGCCGTCGTCATCGCCGAGGATGAGATCCCCCGGATGAATCACCATGCCGTCGATTGCGATCGTCGTGTTGATTTCGCCGGGTCCATCTTTGTAAGGACCCTGATGGGTCACCCCGGCCGCAAAGACCGGGAAAGACCCCTCGCGAAGCGCCCGCGCGTCTCGAATGGCACCGTCGATGACGATGCCAGCAGCGCCTCTCGAGATGGCAATCGTGCTCATGATTTCGCCAATTAAGGCATTGGTCAGATCGCCCCCGCCATCGACAACCAACACGTCCCCCGGCGTTAGCAGGTCAAGCGCCTTGTGGATCATCAGGTTGTCGCCCGGGCGGACACGTACGGTCAGTGCAGGCCCCGCCATTGGGTTGCCCTGATGCATCGGGCGCAGTCGAGGTCCAGCCGAAAACATGCGCGACATGCAATCACTGACGTTGGAGACCGGGATCTCGAGGAATTGCTTCGCGAGGTCGAGGCTGACCGCTTGATGACGTTTCAGAATTTGAAGACCGAGCATGACCATCCTTCAGGTTTGAAAGTCGAGTTTGATTTTTGCGAGAAAGTCTTTCATGAACCTGGCTTCGTCCGTGATGCGCCGGCTCATTTCGGGCCGCGTCAATGTAAGCGGCTCAAGTCCATTGTTGCGGAGTTTGGCCGCGGTCGCCGGACTGTTGATGGCCGCGTTGAATTGAACGTTCATGGCGTCAAGGACGTCTGCCGGCATTGAAGAAGGCGCCCAGACTGCAATCCATGACGGGATCGACTGACCCTTAAACGTATCGACCAGCGAGGGCACGCCGGGCAGGCTCTTCAGGGTATTTGCCTGCACGACCGCAATCCAGCGTAGCTTGCCGCTTGCGACCATCGGACCACCGACCGGAATGGTCGTGAACACTGCATCCAGATGCCCGCCCGCAGCGTCTGCAATCATAGGGGGCCCACCTTTGTAGGGCACCATCGTCAGGTCCAGGTTGGCGGCTCGTTCTAATAAAAGCGCTGATAGGTGATGCGGCGTACCAGTGCCGGCCAGACCGACCCGAAGCCGCTGGCCAGGCTCGCGGGCTTTGGCCAAGAACTGCTCTAAGGTCGTCACGCCGAGTTGAGGCGTCACCGCCAGCAGCAAGACCATGTCGGCAATCGCGGCAACCGGCACCAGATCTTTGAACGGATCTACGGATTTGGACGATAGTTGGGGGACGAACGGATTCGTCGTCAGTACCGAATTGGATAACACCGCGAAGCTGTTCGTCTCTGCCCCCTGCCGGGCCACAAACTCGAGGGCAATGTTGCCGGACGCGCCCGGTCGATTTTCGATAATCGACAGCGGTTGACCGTTCGCCATCAGCCCCTCAGTGGTTGTCCGGATTCCAAAATCCACCACGCCACCGGCTGGAAAACCAACGATGAAACGGGCTTGCTTGGCGAGTGAACTTTGAGCGCGAGCGAGGCCGGCCAAGGGGGCGGCTGCGCCACCTGCCATCCAGGAAATGATCTGTCTCCGATCCATGGGGTACCTACATGAGTGATGTTTGTGCTCACCAAGCGTCTCATGGGAGTGCACTCAGTTTGCTGTCACTGGTCTCCGGAAAAACCCTTGGATTCCCCTCAGATTTCCGATGGCAAGGCCTATTCGCCGGCGTCCAATGAAAACCGGGCGCTTGAGTCGCGCCCAAGCAAGCGGACCAATGCAGGTAAGGTTTCCTTCAGCGCAGCATGGAGCGTGTAAGGCGGGTTGATCACAAACAGTCCACTCGCGCTCAGACCGGGGCGGGCATCATCGGTAACGGGGCCCGCAGAGGGGCTGCTGCTGTGTCCCACATCGAGACTGCAATGCAGCCAGGGGCGCTTGCACCGAAGGGAGAGATTCCAGAGTTTTCGCGGCAACTCCTGCGCATTGAGGCGGGCGATGTTTGGGTACCAGATCACGTACGTCCCAGTCGCGAATCGTTGCAGCGCATCGGTCGTCATTTTGACGACCCGCGTGTAATCCGTCTTCAGTTCATAGCTCGGGTCGCAGAAGATCAGGCCCCGGCGCGACGGCGGGGGTAGAAATTTTTTGAGACCCTCAAAACCATCTTCGCGCAGGATGGCGACTTGTCGACCGGCTTTGAGTTGGTCGATATTGCCTGTTAGCAGCTTGATATCGGTTGGGTGCAGTTCGAACACTTTGAGACGGTCACGATCGCCAAGCAGGTGCTGAATCAAAAAGGGCGAGCCCGGATAGACCGTCCAGCCGCCGGACGGATTAAAACCCTTGACCAAGTCGAGGTAGTCCTGCAGCGCAGCGCTGCCCGAATGGATCGAATTGCCTGCCTTGGCGCGGTTGGTCGCGTTGACCAGTCGGAGAATTCCGTCGTCGGCCTCAGCGCTGGTGTGGGCTTGGGCCGTATCCAGCCGATAAAGCCCAGCGCCGGCATGGGTATCAATGACCTGCAGGGCCGTCGGCTTTTGGGTGAGATGACGAAGAATCGCGACAAGCACCAAATGTTTGAGGACATCCGCATGGTTGCCGGCATGAAAGGCATGGCGATAGCTGAACATGGCGGTGAGTACCAGTTGAATTGAGTATTATTCCGCATTGAAACCAAGGGTAAATACCATGCAGCCAGAAGCGGCCCCGAATGGGCAATCCAGCATTCTCCTGATCGGTGGTGAAAAGGGTGGCGTCGGAAAATCACTCGTATCGAGAGCCCTCGCACAATATTTCATCGACCATTCAATGCCATTTGTCGGTTTTGACACCGATCGGTCGCATGGCGCGCTGATGCGTTTCTACGCGGATTATGCGTCGCCGATTTTGATCGACCGCTATGAAGCGCTTGATCACATCGTTGAGACCGCGGTCGAGCAGCCTGGAATTCGCGTTCTGGTTGACCTTGCCGCCCAGACGCACGCTCCGCTGGTCGCATGGATGGACGATTCGGGCGTACTCGATTTGGCGCCCGAAAATGCGCTCCGGATCACGTATTGGCATGTCATGGACACCGGTCGTGATTCCGTCGATCTACTCCGGCAGGTACTGGAACGGTTTCAAGATCGGCTGAATTACGTCGTGGTGCGCAATCAATTGCGTGGTGATGATTTCAGCAACCTGGAAAAATCTGGGTTACTCGACCGCTTGTCCGATCTCGGCGGTCGAGTGGTTGAGATCAAGCAACTTCATCAGTCGGTGATTCAAAAAATCGACGCTAGAGACAGTAGTTTTTGGGCCGCCAAGCAATCTGGGGCTGAGTTTGGCGCCGGGCTCGGGTTAATGGAACGGCAGCGCCTGAAAACCTGGATCAACAACGTTTTCGCCGAGTTCGATGCCGCCAGCGTTTAACGCCATCATTACGGGTGCAACGACAGCCCCACCGATGGGCGCAGAATACGAGTCATGAAAACCCCTGATCGCCTGCGCCCGCTTCTCGAAGAAGGATTGATTGACGAAGTCCTGCGTCAACTTACCAGTGGCAAGGAAGCGATGGTCTTCGTCGTGCGCTGCGGTGAAGAAATTCGTTGCGCCAAGGTCTACAAGGAGGCCTCTCATCGCAGTTTCCGGCAGGCAGTGGATTACACCGAAAACCGCAAAACGAAGAACAGTCGTCAGGCACGCGCGATGGCCAAGGGCACGCGCTACGGTCGGCAGGCTCAGGAAGCGGCCTGGCAGAGTGCTGAGGTCGATGCGCTGTATCGACTTGCGCACGCTGGTGTTCGAGTCCCCAAGCCCTACAATTTTCTCGAAGGGGTGCTCCTGATGGAGCTTGTCTGCGATGAGGATGGCGATGCGGCGCCCCGACTCAACGACGTTCAATTCACGCCCGATCAAGCTCGCGCCTATCACGAAACCTTATTGCGTGAAGTGGTTCGGATGCTCTGTGCTGGCGTTGTCCACGGGGACCTTTCGGAATTTAATATTTTGATCGCAGCGGACGGCCCCGTCATTATTGATCTGCCCCAGGCCGTGGATGCTGCCGGCAACAACCATGCCGCTGGAATGCTTGAACGTGATGTGGCCAATTTGCGTAACTACTTTGGTCGCTTCGCCCCGGATCTGTTGAGCACGGACTATGGTCGCGAAGTCTGGTCACTCTACGAGCGCGGCCTGCTGACCATTGATTCAGTTCTGACCGGGCGGTTCAATCCAAAGCTGAAACCAGTTGATCTCGAGTCGGTACTTCTCGGGATTGAGGATGCGCGGTTCGAGGAGGCTGCGCGCAAGCTCCGGATGCAGGACCCCGGTTGAATGTCATCGGGTTGACGCGTGCCTGGATCGAACGGGCGGTCATTGGTCTCAACCTCTGTCCCTTCGCCAGACCGCCCTACGTCAAAGAGCGCATTCGTTACTGCGTGAGCCATTCGGTGTCGGCCGAAGACCTGCTGCAGGATCTGCGGGTTGAACTCCAGCGCCTGGTCGATTCGCCCGTGCAGGAGATCGAAACAACCCTGCTCATTCACCCTCAATGTTTGAATGATTTTCTGGAGTACAACGATTTTCTCGGTGATGTCGACGCGACTCTGCGAAAGATGGGTCTTGAGGGGACGATTCAAATCGCGAGTTTTCATCCTCAGTATCAGTTCGCGGATACCGGTCCGGACGATCTGAGCAATGCGACCAATCAGTCGCCATTTCCGATGCTTCATTTGTTGCGTGAAGACAGTATCGATCGCGCGATTGAAACCATGCCAAACCCTGAGCGTATTTACGCGGCCAACATCGAGACGCTCGAGCGTCTCGGCGCGATGGGCTGGCAAGATCTGCAGGCACAGTGCAAAGCGGATGTACGGGAATGACCTGATCGATCTGATTCGGGTTATCACCGATACTTCGGGCATCGATTGAATCAACACGGAGAGACTCGATGCAGCGTTTCGTGAAAAGGATGGCTGTGCTGTTCGGCTTAGTGACCGCGATTAGCGGTGCCGGTATTGCCCAGGCGCAGTCCCCCTCGGCTAACTTTCCGTCGAAGCCAGTTCGCCTGATCTGCCCCTTCCCACCGGGTGGTGCGGTCGATATCGCTTCACGCGCCATCGCAGTCGAGTTGGCCAAGAATTTGGGGCAACCAGTGACGGTGGAAAACAAGCCCGGAGCTGGTGGCAACATCGGGGGCCAAGAGGCCTCGCGCGCTGCGCCAGATGGCTATACGATCTTCATGACGACCAGTGGCATTCAGGCCATTAATCCGGCGCTCTACGCCAAGATGCCCTTCGATCCAAATAAGGATCTGGCGAGTGTCGTTGCTCTGGTCTCTCTGAATAACGTTCTGGTGTTGCACCCGTCGATCAAGGCCAATACGGTTCAGGAAGTGATCGCGATGGCGAAGGCGAAGCCGGGGGAACTCAACTTTGCATCAAGCGGCAGCGGCACGAGCATCCATATGTCGGGCGAAATGTTCAAGTACCTTGCCGGTCTGAACATGGTTCATATTCCGTACAAGGGTAGCGCTCCGGCCCTGGTGGATCTGCTGGCTGGGCAAACGATGATGATGTTTGACAACATTCCGTCCGCGATTCAGCACATCAAGTCCGGCAAACTCAAAGCCTTGGCCACAACGGGCGCAAAACGCGATCCCTTACTGAGTGACCTGCCCACCATGGCTGAAGCAGGCGTCGCGGGCTATGAGTCCGGCGTCTGGTTCGGTTTGATGGTGCCTGCGGGGACGCCGAAGGACATCATCGCCAAGCTCAACGCTGAGGCCGTGAAGGCAACGAAGTCGCCTGATTACGTCAAACGGATGAATGAATTGGGCTACAACATCATTGGCTCGACGCCTGACGTCATGACCGAAATGAGTCGGGCCGAGGTCCAACGGTGGGTACCGATTGTGCGGGCCTCGGGTGCTAAGGCCGAATGAGTCCTAATCAGTTCGAGTGTGGGCGCTCAGGCAGATTCCTCAAGCGCCCGACTAACCTGGCTCGCGAAGCTTGAGAAGCGGACGGGTTCGAGCCACCGCACGACGATAACGGCCTGGTACTTGGGTTCCACCCAAACATAATTGCCGCCCGCGCCGACCATTAAGACACTTTCTGCGCTCGCCCCCGGAAAGGTCTTGCCGTCCGGATTGAGCCAGGTTAACCAGCCGTAAAAGGGCGCCAGTTCGCAGGGTTCGCGCATCCGGCGCACCCAGTTTTCGGGTACCACGCGGGTTGCGTTGCCACCCGCCTTCCCGCCCGCGATCCATTGGCCATCGCGGCGAATGAGTTCTCCAATCAGCGCCTGATCATGCGTGCTGATTGAGACACCACCGCCCCAGTGCGTACCCCCGGGTACGGACCGAACCCGGCATGCAGCGCTGTTGTGTGTTGCGGGGAGATCGACCCAGGCGTTGTCATAACCTTCCCAGCTAAAGGGGTCGGTGGCGCCGATCGGTCTCAGGACTGATTCTTGGAAGACCTCAGGAAGTGCCTGACCAAAGAGATGCAACAAGGCCAGTGAAAGCTGATTGATTCTGACATCGTTGTATTCCCAATAATTTCCAGGGGCTTGTAAAGGGCGTAGTGATCCTTTGATACCCAGAATGCCGCGTGGGTCATGGGCCACATAACGGTAGTGTTCGACTTGGTCGGGCAGCCCCAGGCAGTTGCCCTCCCATTCGCTGGTCTGGCTCATCAAATGCGACCAGGTAATCGATCGGTTGTGCGCAGAATCAAAACCAATCCCGGGCAGCCGCTGTGCGATCGGTTCATCGGGGTCGGGCAGCAGGCCGCGGCCGTGCGCAACGCCGGCCAAGAGCCCGAGATAGGTCTTGGCAACGCTAAAGGTCAGATCGGCCCGATGGGTGTCCCCCCACGTTTGCCAAACCTCACCCTCGCGCAGGATCATTCCCGAAACACCCGCCCGGGCATGAACCGGTCCCAAGAGTTGGTTCCAGGGGGGCGGGTCAGCCTGATGGACGCCCCAAGCTGCGGGATTTTCGAGCGGATCGCGAGGCCAGTTGATCTCGTGAGCAGTCGAATAGGCGATGGCTTGTTCGATCAGATTCATGTGCTTGAGAGGGGGCCCATGGCATAAACTAGTGACATCAAGGAGACCGCACGAATGGCAATCTACGAACTCAGAACCTATGACGTCGTCGTCGGCAAAATGGCCGAGGTCGTTTCACTGTACAACACGGAAGGCTGGCCAGCTATTCAAC
>CAIPGD010000436.1 GCA_903864485.1 uncultured bacterium
ATCGCTAGCACCGTCAGCGCCCAATGCTTTGTTAAGCATCGAGGCCATGAAGTTCTCGGTATCGAACGCCACCGAGGCGTTATTCGACGTCGTCTCTTTGAACTCTTTCAGCACCGCCACGATGATGTCGCGTGAGAGCGCTCGCACCGCCGCCATCTTCGACGACAGGCGCTGGACCTCAAAAGGCGAGAGCAGGCGCAAGACTTCAGAGCCAATCTCGGCACCTACCGTCAGCAATACCACTGCGCACTTGGACGGACCATCCAGTTGCGAAACATCGGTAATCGCCCCCCCAGGACCTTTAGCACCCTCTTTGAGAGCCTCGGCCAAAGACATCTGCTTTGGTGCGGGTGCGCCTTCTTCTGCCATGGGTTATGCCCAAGTTGAGTTCATCAACTTAGATTGTAATGCGACAGTTATCGATAGGAACCAAAGATTGGCAGTTTGACGAGGAGTTGGACGTCAAACAAACGTTCAGTCAGCCAAATCGAGGCCAGAGCCGCGATCATTAACGAACCCACCGTCATGACCCCGCGGCGATAAAACGCGGTGCTACGCAGCCCCCAGGCAAGCGGTAAAAAGACGGCGACGATGGCCAGCTGTCCCACTTCGACGCCCAAATTGAAACCAAACAACGCGACCAACAGCGCCGACGATGGCAACCCGAGGTCCGTCAAAACACTGGCGAAGCCAAATCCATGAATCAAGCCAAACAGGAACGCAACAGTCCATCGCTGTCCTTGGAATAAAGGCCAGACATTGTTGAGTGCGGCCAGGACAACTGAGGCGGCAATCGTCGATTCCACCAGACGCGATGGCAGAACGACCCACTGCAGGGTTGCCAATGTCAGGGTAATTGAATGCGCAACAGTAAATGCCGTGACGACCTTCAGGACCTCAACACCCCCCTGCCGAAAACCCTCTGCGGGCACCCAACGGCGCGATTGGTAAACAAGAACCGCAGGGAGCAGGAGCGACAGCAAAAACAAAATGTGGTCAAAGCCAATCCAGATATGCCAAAGCCCTTGTAGCCCAAACTGAAGGAGGGCCTGCCACCCCCCGAGAGCCGCTGATTGGGTGGACGCATTGATCTCGAATTGTTGAATGGGACGGTCACCGCCCAACACGGCCGTTTGCGACTGTTCGCCGAACCGCAAGTTAAAAAGCCCCCGATGCTGTGGATCGATGTCGGCGAATAATGTGTAATTGATTTCAAGTCTTTGTACAGATTTCGGACACTGCCAAAGCAGTGGTAAGACCGAGTAAGCCCCATCGGAATGCTCATCGATTTGCTGCTGGCCAATCTCGAGGTGGCACTCTGCACCGTCGGATTTGAGCCCAAGGTGATTCTTAGCCAGCTCGGCAATATCGGCATGGCGGGCGCGCACTTCGCCCCAAGTTAGTTCTCCGTTGCCATCCTGATCGAGCCCCAAGGCAAAATCGAGGTCGCGCAAGGCGATGTCCAAGCGCCCGGTCGTGGACTGTGGCGCGACATCGATGGTGAGATAGCTACCCGATGATTTGTGCGCCTGCGCAGAACCCGAGACCGCCAGAAACACCAAAAAACAGATCGAAAACCAGCGGTTCAAGTGCATGCCTTCGTCGAATCGGGAGCCTTGATGGCACGAACCTGCCGAGCCAGCGACTGCAAAATCACGGATTCAACCCTATTTTGAGCCATCCACTGCAGCACTGGCTCAGCGGACTGTGGGCTGTGACAGGCAATCGACGCCTCGAGCAGGGCCCGCGCATCCGCAGCCTCACGCTGAATCCGATAATTCGATTCAGCCAAAGTAAGCGCTCGCTGATTCTCTTTAAGAAGAGATCGGGCAAAGCGAGACTCTTCCTTTTCATGAAGCGCATCGCCCTGACGCCGCGCCGCATCAAAGCGCTCACGCATCTCTTGTTGATACTTGGCAGCATCGGGGCTACCGGCATCCTGTGCAGCCAAAGCGAGGCGCAACAATAAGGTATCAGCCCGGGCAAACTCTTTGAGCAAGGTCAAAACCTCTGCGGGGCGACCCTGGTCAAGCAAGAAATCTGAAAATGCGGCCAGCAAGTAAGTGTCGCGCACGTCCAATGCAAGGGCGGCGCGAAAGTGTTGCTCGGCTAGCCGATTCTCGCCGAGTCGCTCTGAAATTTCAGCCATCCGGGTCAATGCCCAAAGCCGCAGAGCCGGATCCGCTTTGGGCTGTTGACGCAAGGCAGACGACAGGCGTTCAAGTCCGAATTGTGCCCGCCCGGTCAAGGAATCAACGTAGGCCAGACATCCGACCACGGCGAGATCGGCGGCGAGGGGCTTAAGACGATCACAAGCTTCACGGGCCTTGGCGTAATCCGCTGTTACCAGATAAACAGCGGCCAACCAGGACCAAGCGACAGCGTTGTTAGGCTCAAGGCGACTCACCTCGGTCAAGTCACCAATGGCCTCGGGAAACCGATGGCTAAACTGCAGAACCATGCCCCGAACGAGTCGTACCACCGGCGGCGGCTCGGTCACCGACCACCAGGGTTTGAGGGCCGCCTGAGCATATCCAAGATAGCGTGGATCTCCCTCCGCGACCGCCTGCTCGAA
>CAIPGD010000437.1 GCA_903864485.1 uncultured bacterium
ATCGCTAGCACCGTCAGCGCCCAATGCTTTGTTAAGCATCGAGGCCATGAAGTTCTCGGTATCGAACGCCACCGAGGCGTTATTCGACGTCGTCTCTTTGAACTCTTTCAGCACCGCCACGATGATGTCGCGTGAGAGCGCCCGCACCGCCGCCATCTTCGACGACAGGCGCTGGACCTCAAAAGGCGAGAGCAGGCGCAAGACTTCAGAGCCAATCTCGGCACCTACCGTCAGCAATACCACTGCGCACTTGGACGGACCATCCAGTTGCGACACATCGGTAATCGACCCTCCAGGCCCTCTGGCGCCCTCTTTGAGGGCCTCGGCCAAAGACATCTGTTTTGGTGCGGGTGCGCCTTCTTCTGCCATCTCAAACTCGTTTTAAATTAGCTTCAAGTTGCATCATTCAAGACGTCGAAATCATAACTCACGCGGTTTGGAGAGCCTGCCAAACCCGCTCGCTGGTGAGCGGCATTTGCAGACTAAACGCCACACTGTGCGGCACCCCTGCGGTGACCAGTGCATTGAGCACGGCGTTGACGACTGCTGGTGTGGCACCGATCGTCCCCAGTTCACCCACGCCCTTTGCACCCAACACATTGGTCTTGCAGGGGACCGAAGGATCAAACGCGGTGAGGGGTTGGGTCTGGATGTCGGCGCGCGGCATCGCGTAATCCATAAAACTGGCGGTCAATAACTGACCGGTTTCGTCATAGACCACCTGTTCGCACAAGGCCTGACCAATCCCTTGAACAACACCGCCATCGATTTGCCCCTCGACGATCTGCGGACTGATGACGCGCCCGATATCGTTAACGCTGGAGTAAGCGACGACTGCGACCGCGCCCGTCTCCGGATCGATCTCGACCTCGCAGATATGACAGGCATTGGGCCAACTGGGTCCACCCGCGGTCGTTTCGCCTGCTGCCTGGATACGCGCCTCGGGCTGTCGCGCCGCAAGTTCGAACAATCCAATCTTCAAGTCCGTGCCAACCACGGTGAACTGACCGCCGTGATATTCGAGATCGCCCTCGGCCACTTCGAGCGCTTCAGCCGCCAGGGACTTTGCATGCTCGACGGTACGTTCGCTCGCGACGTGAACGGCGCCACCGCCTGTAAATAAAGATCGGCTGCCCGCGCTGCCAAATCCATTGGCCCGATCGGTGTCGCCCTGAATAATTCGAATCGATTCGACGGGCACCCCAAACACCTCAGCCGCCAATTGCACATAACTGGTCACGATGCCTTGACCCATCGAGAGCGTTGCGGAGGTGAGCTCAATCACGTGATCCGCCCGCACTTCGACCTTCACCTTCTCGGTTAATGCACCACCGCCGGTCCATTCCAAAAAGGTCGTCACGCTTCGGCCCCGCAAGCGCCCCGCGGCTCGGGTCGCGGCGTCGCGAGCGGCATAGCCGTCCCACTGCGCTAGCTGCAGCGCCTGATCCAGCATCTTTTCGAATTCGCCTGAGTCATAAACCTGCCCGGCTGGAGTGCGATACGGCATCTGCTGGGGGGTAATCAAATTGCGGCGCCGCAAGGCCACCGGATCCATGCCCAGTTGAAGCGCAGCCGCATCCATCAAGCGCTCGACGACGTAGATGGCCTCTGGCCGACCCGCGCCACGATAGGCGCCCAATGGGCTGGTGTTGGTCATCACCGAAAGGTTGTGCAGATCCATCACCGGAATGTCGTACACGCTCGTGGACACAAACGGCACGAGAACCAGCGGGATGACGCACGCCGTTGGTGTTGCATAAGCGCCGGCATTGGCCAGGGTACGACAGCGCAATCCGAGAATCCGGCCGTCCTGATCCAGCGCGAGTGCGGCCAGGGTGTCAAAGCCACGACCATGCACGGAGGTCATGAATTCCTCGAGACGCTGCGACTGCCAGCGCACCGGCTGTTTGAGTTGTTGGGCTGCAAAACCAACCACGAGATCTTCGGGATAAATCCCGGTCTTCATACCGAAACCGCCACCCACGTCGTGGACGCGAACCCTGACCTGCTCCTTAGTGAGTCCTGGCAACGCGTTCGCCAAGCTGTCACGCACGGCCGTCGGCATCTGGCTCGACAAGGTCATCACGAGTCTGCCAGTCGCGTTTTCAGTTTCGGCCATGACCACGCGCGGCTCGATTGAAGCGGGTGCAAGTCTCTGGTTACGAATTTGAAGTTCTACGACGTGAGCAGCGCTGGCAAAGGCCGCCTCGGTCGCTGCCGGATCACCCGAACGGGCGTGCGCAACAACGTTATCGGGTGCCTGGGCACAAAGCACCGGGGCGCCGGGCTGCATCGCCGCCTGAGCGTCAGTCACCGCGGGCAGAACTTCGTAGCGGACATCAATCGCCTCAGCCGCATCGATGGCCGCCTGCCGAGTGGATGCGACCACAGCCGCCACCGCTTCACCGGCAAACCGGACCCGCTCATGAGCAAGCCCCCGCCGTGGCGCACTCGCAGCGGGAGATCCGTCCGGGCGCAGAAAATTAGGGGGGGGTGCAGGGAGGGCCTTGACGCCAGCCGCCACCAGGTCGGCGCCGGTGTAGATCGCCAAGACCTCTGGCATCGCACGTGCCGAATCGGTGTCGATTCCGAGAATTTCGGCATGCCCGTAGGGCGAACGCAAGAAAACGAGATGCGCTAAATCTTCGCGCTGCAAATCGTCGGTGAATTGACCCTCGCCGCGCAACAGCGCGCGATCTTCAACGCGCCGAACCGTCGCGCTGCTGCCAAATCGAAGCGATTCCAGGCCTAGTTCAGCACCCAATGCCTGAGGATTGTTTG
>CAIPGD010000438.1 GCA_903864485.1 uncultured bacterium
CATGGGCAGCCGCCGTCTCGCGGCCAGCCCGAAAATCCTGGACCGCCCGGACTTCCCGAGCAGCCCGGACTTCGTCGGCTGATGCGGTCGAATAAACCAAGATCGGGGCGTCGCCGAGATGCGACCCCATTTGCGACCCCATTTGTAACCCCATTTGCAATCCCAGTTTTGACGTCGCCCATTCAATGACCTCCAACACGAGTGCATCGGGGTCGCGAATTGCTCGCTCGGGATCAATACGCCACGCGGGGTGGTGCACACGCATCCGCTCGACCTGCGCCTGGGTGGCGATCGAACAACTTCCAGCAATCACCAGGGCGGGGCCCCGAATCACGGGGAAATCGCTGGTCGGCTTGCCGGTCGCCGTGCCAAGGCTTCCTGCGGCACGGAGTTGGGCGGCCAAGCCGATCGCCAATCCGGACCCGGCCACAGTGAGGGGCCAGTCGCTACATCCGAGGCCCAGAGTCAACAAATCCGACTCCGAGATCGCATCCGCAATTACCAATCTGGCGCCTTGCTCACGCAATTCGGTCAACGCTTGCGCCACAGCCGCAGGGCCCTGGGCCACCACCGGCCACCCAAGTAGTGCGACCGGGCGGCGCGATTGCGCCTGCAATACGCGGACCAAATTAGCGTCGGTCATTGGAGTAAGCGGATGCTCGCGCATGCCCGTCTCTGACAGAAGCGCATCACCGACAAAAAGATGCCCCCGATAAACCGTACGGGCATTCGCTGGGAAGGCTGGGCAAACCAGGGCAAGCTCCGTCCCGAGATCGTCCATCAAGGCCTCGGCAATTGGGCCAATATTGCCTGCAGGCGTTGAATCAAAGGTGGAGCAGACTTTCGAGACGAATCGTGTGCAGCCCTGGGCTTGCAACCACGCGAGCGCTGCGCGCGAATCCGCAATGGCTTGCGCAACGGGAGCAGTTCGGGTTTTGAGTGCCACGACCACGGCATCGACTTCATGGGTCCACGATGCAAGCCCCTGAGCCTGCGGCACACCGATCACCTGAACCGTGCGCAGTCCCTGCTTAACGAGCATTCCAGCCAGATCGGTTGCGCCCGTAAAATCATCCGCGATGGCTCCGAGAATGACGCCCACCGAGTTCTCCTTTCGCTTTTTTATGCAGCAAACTGTAACTCAGCCAGGCGGGCGTACAAACCATTGCGAGCGATCAGTTCAAGGTGGGTTCCAGCCTCGACCACCTGCCCCTGATCGAGAACGATGATCCGGTTGGCGCGCTGCACCGTCGCCAGTCGATGTGCGATGACAAGGGTCGTGCGTCCTTGCATGGCGGCTTCAAGGGCGTTTTGCACCGCTCGTTCATTTTCCGCATCCAGACTACTCGTAGCCTCGTCAAGCAGTAGGAGAGGCGCGTTGCGGATGATCGCGCGGGCAATGGCAATCCGCTGCCGCTGCCCACCCGAAAGACGCACGCCGCGTTCGCCCAGGGGCGTCGCATAGCCTTGCGGTAAACGCGCAATGAACTCATGCGCCTGGGCTGCACGAGCGGCCGCTTCGACTTCCGCGTCTGTGGCCTCAGGGCGCCCATAGCGAATGTTGTCGCTTGCGTTCGCGGAAAAAATGACGGGCTCCTGCGGGACCAGTGCCATGCAGGCCCGAAGGGTTTCCAGCCCGAGGTCTTGAGTGGCCACCCCATCGAGTCGAATCACACCGGTCGATGGATCATAAAATCGCAATAAGAGCTTCAGCAAGGTCGACTTTCCGGCCCCGGATGGACCCACTAAAGCCACCGTTTCGCCGCGCTCCAAGCGCAATGACACGGACTGCATCGCCGGTGTCGCCGGCCGCGATGGATACCAGAACGACACCGCGTCAAATTCGACGGTCAGGCCACCCGCATGGCCACCCGCATGACCTTCTGCGTTGCCTTCTGCATTGCCTCCTTGATACCCACCCTCGGGATCCAGCGGTAAACGCGCAGGGTGCGCAGGCGAGACGATGCTCGGGCGGGTTTGCAGCCATTCAATCAACCGCTCGATCGCACCGGCCGCCCGTAAAAGTTCGCCCCAAACTTCAGCGAGCACGGCGGCACTCGATGCGACCATCGCAATTAAAATCACCGACTGGCCCAGCGTTCCCGCGCCGAGCTCACCGCGCACGACCGCTTGAGTCCCCAGATACAGCCCGCCAACCAGTGCTGCAAAAATCGCCACGATGACAAACGCCGTCAAGGCCGCGCGAACCTGGGTGCGCCGGATCGCCGTCGCAAACGCGCGCTGCGTCGCCTGGGCAAATCGGGTCGCTTCGCGAACCTCTTGGCCAAAAGCTTGCACGATTGCAATCGCACCAAGCGTCTCTCCGGCCATCGCCGAAGCATCCGCCACCCGATCCTGACTCGCCCGCGATAACCGCCGCACCCGCCGGCCAATCAGAATCGCTGGCAGTACCACACCGCCAATCGCGCCCAGAACCGACAACGAGATCATTGGACTGGCCAGGATGAGCATCACCATCCCACCCACAAACAACACGGCGTTACGCAGGCCCATCGACAGGCTAGAGCCCACAACGCTCTGCACGAGAGTCGTATCAGCAACTAGTCGCGACAGCACGTCCCCGGTGGGAAGTGATTCAAAAAATAAAGCATCCTGGCGCAATAAATGCGCGTAGACCGCATCGCGAAGATCGGCCGTCACACGTTCACCCAGCCACGACACCATATAAAAGCGCGCGGACGTCAGGAGTCCGGTGGCGATACTGATGCCCATCAGCCACCCAAATCGTTCGCGCAGGATCGTCGGCCGATCGGCCGGTAATGCGGCCAGTGCGGTATCCACCAACTCCCTTAGCGCGAGCGGGATGGCCAAAGTGCAGATCGCCGCCAACCCGAGAAAAAGCAACGCCAGCGCAACCGCCTTCCAATACGGCCGAACGAAGGGCAATAGCGCCCGGAGCGCCTCGGGGAGTGCCTTTTTAGTCGACATCAGGGCGCGGGGTTCGGCATCCGCTGATGGATCGATTCGATTCCTGCAATCACTTCAAGTGGCAATTCCAAGTCAATGCTGGCGATGTTTGCTTCGAGCTGCTCGATTGAAGTCGCCCCAATAATGTTGGATGTCAGAAAGGGGCGGGAATTCACGTAGGCCAGCGCCCCTTGCGCCGGATCGATTCCGTGACGCCGAAACAGGTCGACATATTCAGCGATAGCGGCCTGCGTCGTCGGGCTGCTGTAGCGCGAGAATCGCTCGAATAAGGTAATCCGAGCACCTGCTGGACGAGCCCCTTGAAAATATTTTCCACTCAACCAACCAAACGCCAGAGGGGAATAGGCCAGGAGTCCAACGCCATCGCGCATCGCAAATTCGGCCAGGCCAATCTCAAAAATTCGATTAACCAGACTGTAGGGATTCTGAATCGAGACAATCCTTGGCAACTCGGAGTTCCCTTGATGCGAAGCGGCCTGCAAAAAACGCGCAACGCCCCAGGGGGTTTCGTTGGATACGCCGATTTGTCGAATTTTGCCGGCCCGGATCAATTGTCCGAGCGCGTCCAGCGTTTCTTCGATCGGGACGGTCTCCTCACCTTCGACATGCTCGTACCCCATCTGGCCAAAGCAATTGGTGCTCCGGTCGGGCCAGTGCAGTTGGTACAGATCAAGGTAATCGGTCTGTAGACGACGCAAACTGTCATTGACGGCTTCGGTCAGGTTAGTCGCATTAAAAGCCAGCCGTCCATCGCGAATATGCGACGGTCGCGTGGGGGTTCGACTTGGACCCGCGGCTTTGGTTGCCAACACGATTTGGTCGCGTCGCGAGGGCCGCTGGGCCAGCCATGTCCCGATAAACGTTTCGGTGCGCCCCGCCGTGTCGGGCTTGGGTGGGACCGGATACATTTCTGCCGTGTCGATCAGATTCACCCCCGCTGCCAAGGCGGCATCGAGTTGAGAATGGGCTTCTACTTCGGTGTTTTGCTGGCCCCAGGTCATGGTGCCTAATGCAATCTGGCTGACCCTTGGGCCATTCGGTCCGAGTACGCGGAATTTCATCGAGTTTCTCCCTAGGTGCGGCTGGCAGGATACAGGGTTGATTCGCCCGGCTTAGTGCCCTGCGGTTCTGATGGTTCTGATGGTTCTAATGGCTCTAATGGTTCTAACGGGTGGGCGATCATGCGCAGGACCCGTGGTGGCGTTTCGCCGACGTGGAGAGCATATTTTTTTGCGCGCAGTTCAAGATCTGCCTCGGTCAAACGCTCATGCTGACGCAAATGCCCGACCCACGATTCATCCAGAAACCATTCAACAAATCGATCGGGTTCGGCCGAATCTCTAAATAACTCCCACGATAAAGCGCCGTTACGCAGGCGATGACGCCGACTCTCGACCATCAAGGCGACAAACGCATCGACCTTGGCGGTTTCGACGACATATTCAATCGTCACCATCACCGGACCCCGGCTCATGTCCATCGAACGATCGGCTTGCGGCGCATGCCAATCGCGCGCGGGTTGAAGATCTGCCGGCCGATGGTCACTTAACGCGAAACGGCGCGCAACCAGAACGGCGGTCAAACTGCTCATTAATGCGGCGGCGATCAGAGTGCCATGCAGTTCGGTCTGCTCCGCGACTTTGCCCCAGATCGCCGCGCCCAATGCGCTGCCGCCCATCATCGACATCTGGAAAATGGCCATTCCACGGGCGCGAATCCAGTCTGGCAAGCCTAATTGCGCCGCCACCGTCATCGTGTTGGCTGCGCCAATCCAACCCACGCCTGCGATTAGCATGGCGGGTGCAGCCACCCAAATATTGGGTGCGGTCGCAACGATCAATGCCGCGGCCGCGTTCAGTAAGGAGGCACGGACAACTAGCTGATTACGCGAATACGTATCCCGAAAACGTGGCAACACCAGCACACCCACAATTGCACCCAAACCCATCAGTGCGAGGAGCAGGGTATAGGTGGCGGCATTGCCACCGGGGAGACTACGGGCCAACAATGGCAACAACGCCATCTGTGGCACTGCATTCAAAAAGAATAAGGCCGCTCGCCACATCGCTGCCTGCAGCGGGGGCGATTGGCGAACAAATTGAAGCCCAACTCGGATCGCCCCAAAAAAGCGTTCCGCGGGCAGGGCGCGGGTTGTGACTTCTCGACGCCAGCGCAAAATCGCCCAAGTCGCACCCAATGAAAGGAGTGCATTTAAGATGAAGACCGCCGAGGGACCCAAGCTGGCAATCAGGGCTCCCGCCAGAATCGGGCCGACGATTCGAGAACCGTTCATCGAAATGCCGTTGAGCGCAAGAGCCGCCGGCAACTCGCTACGGGGAACAATTTCCGGGGTAATCGCCGCAAATACTGGCCACCGTAATGCCAGGCCAATTCCGTGGAGAAAGGTCAAAACCAATAACCAAGTCGCATCCAGCGTTTCCGTGAAAGACGCCAGGGCTAAGGCAATCCCCACCACCACGACCCAAAGCTGGGTCATCGCAAACCATCGTCTGCGATCAAGAATGTCTGCAAGCGCCCCGCTGGGAACTCCGAGCAAAAACACGGGCAAGGTCGATGCCGCTTGAACCAGGGCCACCAAGAGCGGTGAAGTGGTGAGGCTGGTCATCAACCAGCCCGCCGCCACATCATTGGCCCACATCACCGTATTGGCGACTAGCCACACCAGCCACAAGCGTCGGAACACGGCGCCAGCCAAGGGCTTAAGAGCCTCTGGCCAGCGCACGTGTCTAAATAGCGTGTTCACACGTCAGTTAAGGCCTTTCGCGTTAGACATCAATGTTGCGAGCAATGAGTGCATTACGTTCGATAAATGCTCGCCTAGGTTCGACCTCATCACCCATCAGCGTTGTAAAGATCTGATCCGCGCCAATGGCGTCATCAATACGCACCTGGAGCAAGCGCCGAACACTTGAATCCATGGTGGTTTCCCAAAGCTGCGATGGATTCATCTCACCCAGGCCTTTATAACGCTGGCGACTCACTCCGCGCTCGGCTTCAGACAGTAACCAGCGCATAGCCTCTCTAAAATCAGCCACGGGGTGACTGCGTTTGTCACCAACGGTTCGATCGGCAACTGCGCGATCTGCGACGACGCCATCGGCAGAGACTTCCTCGGCTTCACCCCGTGGCCTGCGCTCACGACCGCGCCTGATTTCTGCTCCCGCACCGATTAAGTCAACGACCAGTCGGGCGCAATCGATGAGGATTTCATAATCCCCCGACTCGACAAAATCGGCGTCCATCACACTGACTTTGACATTGCCATGAACACGTCTTGAAATGCGTAAAGTCCAACGCTCATGACGTTCATCAAACTGTGCTTGAACCGCGGGTGCATTGATCTGAGCAACAACCGGTAATCCTTTTGAGAGGGCCGCCTGCAATCGCTCGGCACTGCCAATCGCCTGGCCTTCATCGCTTAAATTCAGTTCGCAACCGTCCATGATTGCGCTCAAGGCTTCAGCATCGAGAATCACCGAGAGCCGATCAACAACCGCTTGCGCCAACAAAAAACGACGGGCCAATTCACTCAGTGCATCACCCTGAATCGACGTGGCTCCGCCTTGCGGCACGAGCTCTGCACCCTCGAGCGCGAGCGTCAGCATGTGCTGATTGAGCTCGTAATCGTCTTTCAGATAGCGTTCATCCCGACCATGTTTAACTTTGTAAAGAGGTGGTTGCGCAATGTAGACGTGACCGCGCTCGATCAATTCAGGCATTTGTCGATAGAAGAACGTCAACAGCAGCGTCCGAATATGACTTCCGTCAACATCCGCGTCGGTCATGATGATGATGCGGTGGTAACGAAGTTTGTCGAGTGAATAATCTTCAACACCAATTCCGGTTCCTAAAGCGGTAATGAGTGTTGCGATTTCTGCGCTCGCCAGTAACTTGTCAAAACGGGCCTTTTCGACATTCAGAATTTTGCCCTTCAGGGGCAAGATCGCCTGGAACTTACGGTCTCGGCCCTGCTTCGCGGAACCCCCTGCGCTATCACCCTCAACAATGAAAAGTTCCGCTCGCGCCGGATCACGTTCCTGACAATCGGCCAATTTACCGGGCAAACCCAGGCCGTCGAGCAGTCCTTTGCGCCGCGTCATTTCGCGCGCACGACGCGCGGCTTCTCGGGCCCGCGCCGCATCCACAATTTTGCCGCAAATAATTTTAGCGTCCGCCGGTCGTTCTTCTAAAAATTGTTCCAACGCACGTCCGACCAACTCTTCAACCGGCGCACGAACCTCGCTCGATACGAGTTTCTCTTTGGTCTGACTCGAGAATTTAGGCTCCGGTACTTTGACGCTTAAGACGCAGGCAAGACCTTCACGCATGTCGTCACCAGTCGTTTCGACCTTCGCTTTGCGGGCGAATTCATGATCGGTGATGTATTTGTTCATCACCCGAGTCATCGCCGCGCGTAATCCGGTTAAGTGCGTACCCCCGTCACGTTGCGGAATGTTGTTCGTGAAACATAAAACTTGTTCCCCATACCCGTCATTCCATTGCATCGCCACTTCAACCGAAATTCCTTCGCGACTGGCCTCGGCATAAAATGTGGTTGGATGAATGATTGCTTTATTTTTGTTGATATATTCGACAAACCCCCGAACCCCACCCGAGAACGCAAAATTCTCTTCTTTGCCAGTTCGTTGATCGAGTAATCGAATCTTGACGCCATTATTCAGGAATGATAGTTCCCGGATTCGTTTGGCTAATACATCGTAGTGATACTCAACCAGACCAAAAATCTCGATGTCGGCCAAGAAGTGAACTTCGGTTCCTTTTTTATCGCTCTGTCCGATGCAGCGAATTGGTGAGACTTGTACCTCTGTACCATCCGGTCCGCGTTGTTTCTCAACCAGTCGATTAATAACCGCACCGCGCTCAAATTCCATTTGATGAACTTTGCCATCGCGTCGGATCGTGACCTTAAGCCATTGCGACAGTCCATTGACACATGAAACTCCGACCCCATGTAATCCACCGGAAACCTTGTAGCTGTTTTGATCAAACTTGCCACCTGCATGAAGCTCCGTCATGACAATTTCCGCGGCACTGCGCGGAGGTTCATGTCGGTCATCAAACTTAATACCTGTTGGGATTCCTCGCCCGTTATCAATCACACTGATTGAATTGTCAGTATGAATTGTCACGGTAATATCATCGCAATGGCCTGCAAGCGCCTCGTCAATGGCGTTATCGAGAACTTCGAATACTAAATGATGTAATCCGGTGCCGTCCGAGGTATCTCCAATGTACATTCCGGGTCGTTTTCGAACCGCTTCCAATCCTTCGAGAATTTGGATCGATGAAGCTGAATAATCCTGTGTCATCGCAATATCTTTTGAGTAGAAGGCAAATTAAATTCGAACTGGCATGACCACATACTGAAATCCGTCAATACCTGGTACCGTTAAGAGTGCACTCGACCCCGATTCACCGAAATGTAGAACCACCTGCTCTGATTTCAGATTGTTTAAACAATCCAGTAGGTAAGACACATTAAAACCCACATCAAGCTCGTCATCGTTGTAATCTACTTCTAACTCATCAGTGGCTTCTTCTTGATCGGAGTTTTGCGCCTGAATTTGCAGCGCGCCTGGGCTGAGTTTGAATTGGACTGCCCGGAATTTCTCACCGGTCAAGATGGCGACCCGGTTCAGAGCCCGCGTAAAGGAATCTCGCCCAATCGTCACATGGCGTTGATGATTTTGGGGAATGACGCGCCGCCAATCGGGAAATTTTCCTTCGACCAGTTTGGTCACGAGCTCGATAGTGGCTTCCTTTTCGTCCGTGAAGCGAAAGCGCGCCTGATTGACCGCGACTTCAATCGAAACCAATTCATCCGTGTCGGCCAGTAGGCGTTGGAGCTCGATGACGGCTTTGCGAGGAATAATGACCTCGCTATGCGGCTGCTCAATTGCTAGCGAATCACACGTGCTGGTAGCAACCGCGAGGCGGTGTGCATCGGTGGCGACAACGGTAATGGTTTGACCCTCGACGACAACGAGCAGACCATTTAAGTAAAACCGGATGTCCTGTTGCGCCATGGCGTAAAACACCTGGTTGAACAGATGCTTCAACGTCGCCTGGGGAAGGGAAAACTGGACTAGGCCCGCTTCAATAAGGGCTGCAGTCGGGTACGACTCTGCCCCCAGGGTCTGTAAGGTGAATCGACTTTTTCCGGCGGCCAGCGTCAGTTTTCGAGTGCTATGGCTCACCGTTACCTGCCCGTCGTCGGGCATGGATCGCAGGATATCCAACAACTTGCGGGCACCGACCGTCGTGGTCATCTCTGCGGGATCGGATCCTGCGGGGCCCGTCGTCGCCAATTCGGCGGTTGTACGAATCTGGATCTCGCTATCGCTGCCGGTTAATGAAACCGAGGTGCCCTCGCGCTTGATCAGCACATTGGCGAGGATGGGTTGCGTGTGGCGGCGTTCGATGATGCCCGCCACAATTTGGAGAGGGCGCAAGATCGCGTCACGGTTTGCTTTGATCAATTGCATGATGTTCTTACACTCTTATGAGTAATATTTAAAGAGTAATAGTAGGTAATAAGGGGATCAACTTATTCATCGATCGATGGAAATTGAGTCTGAGTCAGGTGTTCAGGGCAGCAGAACCCTGTGGACAGGATGAGACCAATCGACTTGAGCCTGTGGACAACTACCGGGGCGAGAATGGTCCTCTTGGAAATAGTACAGATGTCCACTGGGTTATTCACCGGTTGTTAAGCGCGCAAGGTCTGTTCGAGGACATGGAGAGATCGGTTCAATTCGGTGTTGTTTTTTCGTTCATTGGTGATTTTTCGAACAGCGTGTAACACGGTTGTGTGATCTCGACCGCCAAATAATTCACCAATGTCGGGAAGACTTTTTTGAGTGAGCTCTTTGGCCAAGTACATCGCTACTTGACGAGGTAGCGCGATATTGGCGGGTCTACGTTTCGAACCCATATCAGCAACTTTGATTTTGTAGTAATCGGCGACTGTTTTTTGAATCAGTTCGACTGAAATTTGGCCACGATTGACCGACAAAAGCTCTCGCAATGCCAGCTTGACCAGTTCGAGCGTGATTGATTGATTATGGAACGAAGAATAGGCGATGACTTTACGTAAAGCACCTTCGAGTTCCCGTACGTTTTGCCGTAAATTTTTGGCGATAAAAAAAGCAACCTCTTCACTCAATTCGACTCGGCTAGATTCTGCCTTTCGAAGCAGGATGGCGACTCGCATCTCGAGTTCAGGGGGTTCGATCGCAACCGTCAAACCGTAATCGAAACGGCTAACAAGCCGCTCATCGATGCCCGATAGTTCTTTCGGATAGGTATCACTGGTGATGAGAATTTGCCGACGCGCTGCGACTAATGCTTCAAAGGTGTAGAAAAATTCTTCTTGTGTACGTTGCTTGCCAGCAAAAAACTGAATGTCATCAATTAATAACAAGTCGAGTGAATGGTAGTAGCGCTTGAGTTCATCAAAAGCCTTGCGTTGGTAGGCTTTAACGACATCGGAAACGTATTGCTCGGCGTGAATGTAGCGAATTCTAGCGCTGGGATTGGCTTCCAAAAGTGCATTCCCAACCGCATGGATCAGATGGGTCTTGCCCAGTCCAACGCCACCATAGAGAAACAGGGGGTTGTACGAGACGCCGGGGCGTTGGGCCACTTGCAACGCAGCGGCCCGCGCCATTTGGTTGGCCTTACCGGTTACGAATGTGTCGAACGTGAGTTCAAGGTTGAGTTTGCTTCGCTCAACATGCGGTGCGACCTCGCGCTCAACGAGGCCCGGCATGAAAGCCAAACGTCCCGCCGATTCTTCGGTCGCATCGAGTTGGCCAATCGAGTCGACTTGCGGCGCACCGCTTGAAAGTGGTTTGCGGTCCGATTCCGAGTTGCTCGGGGTCTTTAATGCCGTCGGTTCCGCCAGGCTCGGCGGACGAACGGTGGCCGGCGATTGTGAACTGGAGGGCTGGACTTCGAATTGAACCCGGACCTTTGGGTGAATTTCAGCGCACGCGAGTTCGCTGATACGCGAGCCAAATTGATTTCGGATCCAGTCAAGCTTGAACCGATTGGGCGCACCCAGCCGAAGCAAGTGTTCGCCATCGTCGTAACCCAAACAAACGAGGGGTTTGATCCACGTTTTGTACAGTTGCGGCGTCAGTTCTTGCTCGAGTCGCAACGCGCACGCCTGCCAGTGTCGGTCCATCATTCTTGGGGTCGCGGGTACAGGCTGGGGTC
Source organism: uncultured bacterium (assembly GCA_903864485.1). Lineage (GTDB taxonomy): Bacteria > Pseudomonadota > Gammaproteobacteria > Burkholderiales > Burkholderiaceae_E > RFPW01. The sequence goes on from CAIPGD010000438.1 coordinate 11,212, forward strand.
TGATTGTAACGCGGTCGAAGCCTAGTTATCCACAGCTTATTGGCCGGTATTTGTAAGAACCACTTGACGAGTAGTTCAAGTACCGCTGTAATCGAGGGCTTTTTTCCGATAGCTTGCGAGGCGACCCCTATGAAACGCACGTTCCAACCCTCGGTAACCCGACGCAAACGTACCCATGGTTTTTTGGTACGAATGAAAACGCGTGGCGGCCGTAATGTCATTCGGGCGCGTCGCGCCAAAGGTCGTAAACGGCTCGGCGTCTAAGTCGAGCGGATCGCGCGCGGGCTTGGCACCGGTCTTGCACGGGTCTCGTGCGGGTCGCATACGGGTCGCATACGGGTCTCGAAAAGACTTGTCACTGCGTCGGTACTGCGCGTTAAACCTCCTTTGGCACTGACCTGAGTACCGATCTGGCACCTATCGATTTGACCGCATTGGCGCGGCGTCGGCCATGGGCCAGCACGCCGCATTTAGCGCTGACCTATTTGCGTTCGGCCACTGCAGCATCTCCCGTTCTTGGGGCCGAAGCGGTTCCGGTTTCGAGTACATTGGTTTTATCGGTGTCCAAGCGACTGGCACCCGCCGCCCCGTTACGGAACATGATCAGACGCGTGTTGCGCGAGGCCTGGCGTCATCAATCGTGGCGAGAGCGCAGCGCATCGCTGGCGGTCATGATTCGCCTCCGAGCGTTACCGCTTGCTGCGTTGCCAACGGTGGCCTCTGAACGGCCGGACCCTAACTGCACCGCTAAGGTACCCACGAAGGGATTCGCGACGGGATTCGCGACGGGATTCGCGACGGGATTCGCGAAGCCTCCCAAGGGTCGAGCGGTTTTGCGGATCCGGCGGACGGATCGAGCCCTCAAGGCCATTATTCGGGCTGAAGCGGACTCGTTACTCGAAAATTTGAACCGGTCGATGAATCTGGCTGGGCTCGAGCGATGAAACCATGGCTTCGCCGCGCGCTCGCCCGCATTTTTACGGCCGTCATTCTCGTGTATCGGTGGGGGCTGAGCCCCCTGCTAGGTCCGCGTTGTCGATTCTTCCCATCCTGTTCTGCGTATGCTCTGGAGTCGATCAATCGGCACGGCCCGCGGCGCGGGTTGGCATTGAGTGCTCGTCGCCTGAGCCGTTGTCATCCCTGGTGTGAAGGCGGCTACGATCCGGTGCCGGACCTTTAAGTTGAGAGTTTAAGCAGAGAGCCACATGCAGACGCAACGAACGATACTTTTGATTATTTTCTCGATGTCGCTGCTGCTCTTGTGGGACGCGTGGCAAAAGCACAACGGGCATGTATCGCTTTTTGGCGTGGCGCCGCCCGCGGCTCAGACACCCGGAGCGCCTAAAGGGCCACCGAAGAATTCAATCCAATCAAATTCAGATGTTCCCCAAGCCGCAACAAACTCAGCCGCCGAAACGGGTGGTAGCGCGGGTGCCGTAGCGACTATTGCGGGGAGCGCAGGTGGCCTGGCAGTCAACGGTCGCTTGATCGTTCTCAAGAACGATGTGCTCGCCCTCACCATCGACACGATGGGCGGCGCCATCGTCCGCTCGGAGTTGCTGCGTTACCGCGACGCCGATGATCCGAAGGTGCAGGCCGTTTTGCTGACCTCCGGCGCAGGTAAAACCTATCTCGCCCAAACCGGTCTGATCGGCGCGCCCGATTTGCCAACGCACCGAACGCCTTTTGAGCCCTCGAGTGCGGACGACTTGATCGAGGCAGTGTCCGGCAAACCCGTCGAACTATCGCTCGCCGCAGCATCCGGTGGCGTCAAGCTGAGTAAGCGATACACCCTGACACCGGGCTCTTATCAGGTCGCGGTTCAGCATGAAGTGTTCAACGAAGGCAACCAGGCGGTTCACCCTTCGCTCTATCTCCAGTTGACTCGGGACGCCCATAAGCCCCCCGGTGAGAGCCAGTTCTATAGTACGTATACGGGTCCGGCGATCTATACCGAGGAGGCGAAGTTTCATAAGGTCGATTTCGCGGATATCGAAAAAGGCAAAGCGACGCCAATCAAAAAATCTGAGGATGGTTGGGCCGGCATCATTCAGCACTACTTTGTCGTCGCCTGGGTTCCTGCGGCGAACACGGCTCGCGAGTTCTTCACCCGTAAGGTCGATAACGGGCTGTATTCGGTTGGCGCGATTCAATCCCTATCGGTGCTGGAACCGGGTGATCGCAAAACCACCGAATCGGTTCTGTACCTCGGCCCACAAGACCAGCATGTGCTCGAGAAACTGTCGCCGGGCCTCGATCTAGTGGTCGACTATGGTTGGTTGACGGTGATCGCGAAGCCGCTTTACTGGTTGCTGGAGACGCTTCATGGTGTGGTCGGAAACTGGGGCTGGGCGATCGTGTTGTTGACGATCGCGGTCAAACTCGCATTTTTCCCGCTCCAGGCGGCGAGTTATCGTTCGATGGCCAAGATGAAGCAGGTCACTCCTAAAATGACCGCGCTGCGCGACCGATTTGGTGATGATCGGGTCAAACTCAATCAGGCCATGATGGAGCTTTACAAGACAGAAAAAGTGAATCCCATGGCGGGGTGTTTGCCGATCGTGGTGCAAATCCCAGTGTTCATTTCGCTGTATTGGGTTTTGCTGGCATCGGTTGAAATGCGCGACGCGCCCTGGGTCGGTTGGATTCAGGATTTGGCGACGCCTGATCCGTACTACGTGTTGCCGATCATTATGGCGGCGACCATGTTTTTACAAACCCGTTTGAATCCAACGCCGCCCGATCCGGTGCAAGCCAAGGTCATGATGTTCATGCCGCTGATTTTCTCGGCGATGTTTTTCTTCTTCCCCGCTGGGCTGGTGCTTTACTGGTTGGTTAACAATATCTTTTCCATTGCGCAGCAGTGGTTCATAACACGCCAGACCGAGCAGGCCGCGTTGAAAAAAACGCGGTGAAGTAAACGCGTTAAAAAAATAAGCCATGGGCCCACAGGGCTTCTCCACCGAGGGCTTAGTCACTCTCGCAGTCGATTGGTCCGGGGTACAGACGCCGATTGGCTGGGTCGAGCCCGCGATTGTGGCGCTATGGATCACCAAATGCGGACCGCCCGGTGCTTTCGACGCCCGGGCCTTGCGCCCAACGCTCGTCGTTACAGCGGACCCGCTGTTGTTTACAACCGTGGCGCGTGCGGCCTTGGCTCAAGGCATGCTGACCGGTTGGCGCGATGAGCTGTTCGACGTCATCATTCCAAGTAGCGGGCAGCGGATTTTTACGCTTGAGCGATCCGCTTTTCGCTTGTTCGGACTTCAGAGCCAAGCCGCCCAGTTAATTGGTTATCGGCCGGATGGTGCGGTCTGGGTTGCCCGTCGAAGCGCCTCGAAGGCCATCGATCCGGGCCTGCTGGATACCCTGGTAGGCGGTGGCGTTAGTGCAGGCGAGAGCCCGACCCAGACGCTATGGCGCGAGGCGGGTGAGGAAGCGGGTTTGACGCCCGACCAAATAGCGCGTGCGGTTGGCTGCAGCGAGTTCGAGCTTTGGCGTCGGGTCGCGCCAGGTGTTCAGCATGAACGGGTCACGGTGTTCACATTGGTGGTCGACCCGGATTGGATTCCGGTGAATTCCGACGGCGAGGTCGAGTCATTTCTTTGCCTCGATCCGATCGCGCTTGAGCAGAGCCTGGCGGACGGCGAGTTTGCTTATGAGGCCGCGCTCAGCATTCGGGCGGCACAGGCTGCTCGGGCGGCACAGGTCAGGTTGAGAAGCCATGGCGAACTCTGATCGCGACCCCATTGCGGCGATTGCGACCGCGTCTGGACGTGGTGGGATTGGCGTGATTCGGATCAGTGGTCAGCGCTTGGCCGACTTTGCCCAGGTCTTCTGCGCCCGGCAAACGCTCGGTCGACCCTTAGTGGCGCGCCATGCAACGCTCGTGCATTGGCGTGATGCCAGAGGCGAACCGATTGACCGCGGAATCATGCTTTGGTTCGCCGCACCGCATTCGTATACTGGCGAGGATGTGATCGAGTTGCAAGGCCATGGCGGGCCCGTGGTGATGGGGCAATTGTTGGCCCGGGTGCTTGAACTTGGTCGCACGCACGCGCCTGGTCTGCGCCTGGCCGAACCCGGTGAATTTACCCGCCGCGCGTTCCTGAATGG
>CAIPGD010000439.1 GCA_903864485.1 uncultured bacterium
CACCGGGTCCTTGATCAACAGGGGACTCCAATCGCCGGCCTCCGGGCCGCTGGGTCAACCGGCCAAGGAGGGCTCTTGCTCAAGGGGCACGGTCATCATCTGGCATGGGCCTTCGCCTCAGGTCGTCGTTCTGGCCAACTGGCTGCGGACGCCGCGAGAGCCTCTTAGCTTCTGAGCTCAACGCCGCCCCATTCTCCGGACTCAACGAGCCGGCGCACCACTTTTTTGACTTCGTCGCGGACGATCACCGCGCAGGGAGACAACTTATGTTCAGGGAAACTATAAAGATAGTTAGAACGACGCATCGGTGCATCTGATATCCGAAGGCAGCGCCAGCGCTCGGGGTGATCACCCAGCGCATGAGTCGCCGCCATGGGCTTGACCGTCACACCAACGCCCTGCCCGACGCACGCCATTAGAAGGGGCAGCGAATCAATTTCCGCCACGGCGTCGAGGGCGATGTTCATTCGCTCGAATTCCAAGGCAATCCGTCGCCTCAAACCATGTCCTGGACTCGGCAAAATGAGCGGGAGCATCGCCAGCTCCGCGAGACTGATACTCGACTGCCCCTCCGGGACCAGTTTGCTGTGGGATGGCAAAATCGCAAAAAGTTCTTCTTCAAGTAACGGTTCGACGGTTTGCTCCGATGCCGCGGTCTGACTGAACAAAATCGCAAGGTCCAGTTGTCCAACGCGCGTCATGTGCTCCAGGTGCCCGCTGAGTCCCTCAATCACGTTGAGTAAAATTCCGGGGAATGCGGTGCGCAGGTGCTGAAGCAAGGGCAGACCAAGACGGCACACCGTCGTCGGTGCCAGCCCAATCGCCACCCGGCCACTAATGCCCGAACTCTCCTGGCGCGCGACTGCAACTGCCTGATCGAGTTGTCGAAGCATGAACTTGGCGTGGTGATAAAGCGCTTCGCCATTTTCAGTGGGGAGCACTCCACGCGAGGAACGGACCAAGAGCGCTTTACCAATCTCGTCCTCAAGCCGGGCCATCTGCTGGCTGAGGGCCGGCTGGGCAATAAAAAGTTGCCTGGAAGCCTTGGCGAGGCTCCCACTCTCGACGATCTGCACAAAATAGCGCAGTTGCCGCATATCCATTCGGCAAACCCCGACGCTGTCTAACTTGCCGATTCAGATTGTCGCCTCAGCGGACCCGTTCAGCGGCCAGCGCAGCCCCTTTGACCAGAGCCTCGAGTTTGCCCTGAGCCACTTCTCGCGACATCGGGGCGAGCCCGCAATTTGTGCAGGCAATTAGATGTCGTTGCGGCACGAACTGAAGCGCCCGACCAATCGTGTCGGCGACTTCTTCCGGGGTTTCGATCGTATCGCTCGCCACATCGATCACGCCGACCATCACGTCTTTGCCCGCGAGCAACGCCATCAGATCCGCCGGAACACGCGAGTGGATGCACTCCAGACTGACCTGCTTGATCGAAATCGCCGCAAGCGCGGGAAACACCTTCTCGTACTGGCGCCACTCCTCGCCGAGCGTGTTTTTCCAGTCGATGTTGGCCTGAATCCCATAGCCATAACAGATATGCACGGCAGTGGTACAAGTCAGACCTTGCGCGGCCCGCTCGAGGGCCTCAACGCCCCAAGTGGCGGCTTCGTCCAGATAGACATTGAACGCGGGTTCATCAAACTGAATAACGTCAATGCCATCGGCCTGCAGTGCAAGCGCTTCCTCGTTCAGCAGTTCGGCAAACGCGAACGCCATCTTCACCCGATCACCGTAAAAGCGATCAGCGACCGTATCGACAATTGTCATCGGCCCGGGCAGCGTGAACTTGGTTCGCCGGTCGGTATGCGCCCTCAAAAACTGGGCCTCGGCCGCATGGACTCGCCCCTTGAGTCGCAAGGGCGCAACCACTTGGGGCACCATGGCCTTGTAGCGATCATTGCGGATACCCATTTCGACTTTGTGATCGAAATCGATCCCCTCCACCTGCTCCAAAAATCCATGCACGAAATGCTGTCGCGCCTGCTCGCCATCAGCGATCACATCAAGCCCCGCCTCTTCTTGCAGCTTGATCCAGAGCAGTGTCGCGTCGAGCTTCGCCCGAGCGAGCGCTTCACCCTCCTGCATCCAGCGCGGCCAGAGTTTGCCGGTTTCAGCGAGCCAACCGGGTTTGGGGAGACTGCCAGCAATAGTCGTTTTAAACATAACTTGATCGGGAGTGTGTGTGGGGTTAAGCGCGGGTCAGATACGTGGTGAGATCCAACTCTCGCGTGACTTTAACGCAGCGACCGCCGAAGCGAGCGATGAACCCTCGTTCCGAACACCCATTTCGAACTCTGATTGAGGCCGATCCGAGCGAAGCGTAAGATTTGAGGTCCATGTCCCGAAGCCGATTTTTATGAGCAAAACTTGGGACGTTCTCGTCATTGGGGGTGGCAATGCCGCGCTCTGCGCAGCCATCACGGCCCGAGAAGCAGGCGCATCGGTCCTGCTGCTCGAATCCGCTCCGCGCGAATGGCGTGGCGGGAACTCGGTGCATACCCGCAACATCCGTTGCATGCACGATGCACCCCAGG
>CAIPGD010000440.1 GCA_903864485.1 uncultured bacterium
CGTTGGATGAGCGCGGTGTTCGACCAAGCCCCTGGTTCAGATGATTTTCAGGAGGCGCAAGCTCGGGATGAGGCGCATCAGCATGGCTTGTATGCGCAAGAGCACGAGCATGACGCCTGTGGAGTTGGCTTCATCGCCAGTATCGAAGGCCGGCGTAGCCACAGCATCGTGGAGCAGGGGCTACAGATTCTGGTCAACCTTGATCATCGTGGTGCGGTGGGTGCGGATGCCCTGATGGGCGATGGTGCTGGAATCTTGATTCAAATTCCAGATCAGTTCTTCCGTGAGGAATTATCGGCGCAAGGCATCACGTTGCCGCCAGCGGGTGACTACGGCGTTGGCATGGTGTTTTTGCCCAAAGAAAATGCGTCGCGGCTCGCCTGTGAACAAGAACTCGAGCGGGCGATTCGGGCGGCCGGTCAGGTCCTGCTCGGCTGGCGCGATGTGCCCGTGGATCACGCGATGCCGATGTCGCCTACCGTGCGCGCCACAGAGCCCGTGATCCGGCAGGTCTTCATCGGGCGTGGTGCCGATGTGATGGTCACCGATGCGCTCGAGCGCAAGCTGTACGTGATCCGAAAGGTGGCGAGCCACGCGATTCAGGCACTCGATCTCGCCCATGGTCGCGAGTACTTTGTGCCTTCGATGAGCGCTCGTACTATCGTTTACAAAGGCCTGTTGCTCTGCGATCAGGTCGGTCGCTATTACGTCGATCTTCGAGACCCCCGCGTTGTCTCGGCGCTTGCCCTCGTGCATCAGCGCTTTTCGACCAACACGTTCCCCGAATGGCCTCTGGCTCACCCGTATCGACTGGTCGCGCACAACGGTGAGATCAACACGGTCAAGGGCAACTACAACTGGCTGCGGGCGCGCGAGGGCGCCATGCAGTCGGCCGTTCTTGGCGACGATCTGAGCAAGCTCTATCCGATTGTGTATGCCGGCCAGAGCGATACAGCCACGTTTGATAATTGCCTCGAGTTGCTGGTGATGTCGGGTTATCCGATCGCGCATGCCGTCATGATGATGATCCCGGAAGCCTGGGAAAATCACACCCTGATGGACCCCCGCCGGCGTGCGTTCTACGAGTTCCATGCGGCGATGATGGAGCCTTGGGATGGTCCAGCTGCGCTTGCCTTTACCGATGGTCGCCAGATCGGTGCGACGCTCGACCGCAACGGCTTGCGACCCGCGCGCTATTGCATCACCGACGACGGACTGGTGATCATGGCCTCCGAGGCTGGGGTCCTGCCCGTGCCCGAGAGTCGTATCGTGCACAAATGGCGTCTGCAGCCCGGCAAGATGTTTTTGATCGACCTCGAGCAGGGCCGCATTATTGATGACAAAGAGTTGAAAGATCAGCTCTCGGCCAGCAAACCCTATCGCGAGTGGATCGAGAAGGTCCGGATCAAGCTCGAGAGTATTGGCGACCCCAGCGCTGATCTGGATGGTCGCGAGGCAACGGGTGCCGCTGCCGATGCTGCGTCGGCCGATGTGCCGACCACAGCGGCTGATTTCGGGTCTCCGGAGTCGCTGCTCGATCTGCAGCAGGCGTTTGGGTACACCCAGGAAGATCTAAAGTTTCTGATGACGCCGATGGCGGCGGCGGCCGAAGAGGCGGTTGGTTCGATGGGCAACGACAGCCCGCTGGCCGTGCTCTCGAGCAAGGACAAACCGCTTTACCACTACTTCCGCCAGTTGTTCGCGCAGGTCACCAATCCGCCAATCGACCCGATCCGCGAGCAGATGGTGATGTCCTTGGTCAGCTTCATCGGACCCAAGCCGAACCTGCTGGATTTAAATCACGTCAATCCACCGATCCGTCTCGAGGTCGCCCAGCCGATTCTGGACGCGCAAGAGGTTGCCAAGATCCGCGAGATTCATCGCTTTACCGGGTCCAAGTTCAAGACCTCGGTGCTCGATATCTGTTACCCGACCGCCTGGGGGGCCGAGGGGATCGAGGCACGGATTGCATCGCTGGCGGCGCAGGCCGAGGACGCCGTCCGTTCGGGCTTCAATATTCTGATCCTGTCGGATCGCGCAGTGTCTGCCGATCGGGTGGCGATCCCAGCGTTGCTCGCGACCAGCGCGGTGCATCAACACCTCATCAATCAGGGTTTGCGCACCAGCGCGGGTCTCGTGGTCGAGACGGGCAGTGCCCGCGAGGTCCATCATTTCGCGTTGCTGGCGGGATACGGCGCCGAAGCCGTTCACCCCTGGCTGGCACTGGACACGATTGCCGCGATCTCCCGCGCAATCCCCGGGGCGACGCCAGCCAAAGCGATGGCCAACTACATCAAAGCGGTCGGCAAGGGCTTGTTGAAAGTCATGTCGAAGATGGGAATTTCGACCTACATGTCCTACTGCGGCGCGCAGATCTTCGAGGCGATCGGATTGTCGAGCGCGTTCATTCAGAAATATTTTGCAGGGACGCCCACCAAGGTCGAAGGAATCGGGGTGTTCGAGGTGGCCGAGGAGGCGCTGCGCGCGCATCGAGCCGCTTTTGGCGCCGATCCGGTGCTCGCCACGGCACTCGAGGCGGGTGGTGAATATGCGTATCGCGTTCGTGGCGAAGAACACATGTGGACACCGGACGCGATCGCCCGGCTCCAACATTCAACCCGATCGAACAACTACGGTACCTATCAAGAATACGCGCGCATCATCAACGATCAGAGTCGGCGCCATATGACCTTGCGCGGCTTGTTTGATTTTCGCTTTGACCAGTGCGAATCGGTCCCCCTGGACGAGGTGGAGCCCGCCACCGCGATCGTCCGGCGCTTCGCCACGGGGGCCATGTCCCTGGGTTCGATCAGCACCGAAGCGCATGCGACGCTTGCGATTGCGATGAACCGGATCGGTGGCAAGAGCAACACCGGCGAGGGCGGCGAAGACCCGTTGCGCTATCGAGAAGAAGTGCAATCGGGTCAGACCTACGCCGCTGGTCAGGGCTTGTTGCGCGCAGGTCAAACGCTCGCATCGGTCTTGGGGGCCGAATCCATCGAAGCCGACATCCCGCTGCAGGACGGGGATTCACTGCGCAGCCGAATCAAACAAGTGGCCTCGGGACGGTTCGGGGTAACCACCGAATATCTGGCGAGTGCGGATCAGATTCAGATCAAGATGGCACAGGGGGCCAAGCCCGGCGAAGGCGGTCAGTTGCCGGGGCACAAGGTCTCTGAATACATCGCCCGGTTGCGTTTTTCAGTGCCCGGCGTCGGTCTCATCAGCCCGCCGCCACACCATGACATTTACTCGATTGAGGATCTTGCTCAACTCATCCACGACCTGAAGAACGCCAACCCGCGGGCATCGATTTCGGTCAAGCTGGTCTCTGAGATTGGCGTCGGGACCGTTGCGGCTGGCGTGGCCAAAGCCAAGTCCGACCATGTTGTTATCGCGGGTCATGATGGCGGGACGGGCGCGAGCCCGCTTTCGTCGATCAAGCATGCGGGCAGCCCCTGGGAACTGGGCTTGGCCGAGACCCAGCAAACCCTGGTTCTTAATCGCTTGCGTTCGCGCATCGCAGTTCAGGTGGATGGGCAAATGAAGACCGGCCGCGACGTCGTGATCGGCGCCTTGCTAGGGGCGGACGAGTTCGGTTTTGCGACCGCGCCGCTGGTGGTCGAGGGCTGCATCATGATGCGTAAATGCCATCTCAATACTTGCCCGGTCGGGGTCGCCACGCAAGACCCCGCGCTGCGGGCCAAGTTCCAGGGCAAGCCCGAGCATGTCGTGAATTACTTTTTCTTTGTCGCCGAAGAAGTCCGTGAGCTGATGGCCAAGCTGGGTGTGCGGCACCTGGACGATCTGATTGGCCGCAGTGATTTGCTCGACATGCGCGCGGGGATCGAGCACTGGAAGGCTACTGGGCTCGATTTCTCCCGCATCTTCTATCAGCCCCGGGTTCCGCAAGATGTGCCGCGACGGGTTGTTACCACCCAGGACCACGGGCTGGAGGGCGCGCTTGATCATCGCCTGATGGAACTCGCTCGGCCCTCGCTTGAACGGGCTGAACGGACCTCGTTTATTACTGAGATTCGCAACGTTCACCGCACGGCTGGCACGATGCTCTCGGGGGAGGTCGCGCGTCGTTATGGTCATGCGGGCCTACCGGATGACACGATTCATATTCAATTGAATGGGACTGCGGGTCAAAGCTTTTGCGCATTCCTGGCCCGGGGCGTGACGATGGACCTGATCGGCCAGGCCAACGACTAGGTCGGGAAGGGATTGTCGGGTGGTCGCGTGATCGTGCGACCGACGCGCGATTTTCGGGGGGCATCGGCCGAGAACATCATCGTGGGCAATACGGTGCTGTACGGAGCGATCGAGGGCGAGGCCTACTTCTGTGGGGTCGCTGGCGAGCGGTTCGCGGTTCGGAATTCGGGCGCCACAGCCGTCGTAGAGGGTACGGGCGATCATGGTTGTGAATACATGACCGGCGGCACAGTGGTGGTTTTGGGGGAGACTGGGCGCAATTTCGCTGCGGGCATGTCGGGTGGAATCGCCTATGTCTGGGACCCTAAAGCCCAGTTCGCAGCGCGCTGCAATACGGCAATGGTCAAACTCGAATCGGTGTTGTCGCAGCAGCAACAGGCCGCTACGATCGAGCGCGCGATCTGGCATCGCGACACGGCGGATGAGGTTTTGTTGCGCGGTCTAATCGAGGCGCACTTCCGGCAAACTGGCAGTGAGACTGCTAAACAGTTGCTTGCTGACTGGGATTTGGCCCGCGGTCAATTCGTGAAAGTCTTCCCGCACGAGTACCGTCGCGCGCTGGGCGAAATGCATGCAGCCAAGCAAATAGTCACCTCTTCGCATTCAGTGGAAAAAGTGTATGGGTAAGGTCACCGGATTCTTGGAAATCCAACGTTTAAGCGAGGCCAGTGATCCGGTCGAATCGCGGCTGCATCACTATCAGGAATTCGTTCATCGTCTTGATGATGCGGCCGCTGCCCGCCAGGGCGCGCGCTGCATGGATTGTGGTATTCCTTTTTGTCAGAACGGTTGTCCAGTTAACAATATTATTCCGGATTGGAATGATTTGGTTTATCGGGGCGATTGGCATCGCGCGATTGAGACGCTGCACTCGACCAATAACTTCCCCGAATTTACCGGTCGGATCTGTCCTGCGCCCTGTGAGTCCGCGTGCACGCTGCACATCAATGATCAGGCAGTGGGAATTAAGTCGATTGAGCACGCCATCATCGACAAAGCCTGGGAAGAGGGTTGGGTTGTCCCCCTGCCGGCTGCGCAGCCGAGTGGCAAGACGGTCGCGGTGGTTGGGTCCGGTCCTGCCGGTCTGGCGGCGGCTCAGCAACTCGCCCGCGTTGGCCATGCAGTGACGGTGTTCGAAAAGAACGATCGCATTGGCGGCTTGTTGCGCTATGGCATCCCGGATTTCAAGCTTGAAAAAGTGCAGATCGATCGGCGGGTCGAGCAGATGCGTGCCGAGGGCGTCACTTTTGTGACCGGCGTTCTGGTCAGTGATCAGTCGCCCGAGCAGTGGGACGCACCGGTCTCGAACCTCGCTCAGACGCATCGAACGCCTGCCCAGTTGCTGGAGACCTTCGACGCGGTGGTGTTGGCGGGTGGCGCAGAGCAGCCCCGCGACTTACCGATTCCGGGGCGCGAACTGGCGGGGGTGCACTTCGCGATGGACTTCTTGCCCCAGCAAAATCGGCGCAATTCCGGCGACGTGGTGCCCGAACAAATTCTCGCCACGGCTAAGCATGTCGTGGTGATTGGCGGCGGCGATACCGGTTCGGACTGTGTTGGGACGAGCAACCGTCAAGGTGCAGCCTCGGTGACCCAGTTCGAACTGATGCCGCAGCCCCCGGAGTCCGAGAATCGCTCGATGACCTGGCCCTATTGGCCGACCAAATTGCGCACGTCGTCGTCTCACGAGGAGGGTTGCGATCGGGATTGGGCGGTCACGACCAAGGCGTTTAAGGGCGTAAATGGACGGGTAACGGCCCTCGAATGCGCCCGGGTCGAATGGGTCCAGGACCCTGTCAGCCGACGCCACGTCATGCGCGAGGTCGAGGGTTCGGCGTTCGAGATCCCGGCAGACCTGGTGCTGTTTGCGATGGGCTTTGTCGCTCCGGTAGGTCGTGTTCTTGACGCGTTTGGGGTCGATCAGGACGAGCGCGGTAACGCACGGGCGTCTACCGAAGGCGCTGGTTCGTACGTGACCCGGGTACCCAAGGTTTTTGCGGCGGGCGATATGCGGCGCGGCCAGTCCTTAGTGGTCTGGGCGATCCGCGAGGGCCGCCAGTGCGCGCATGCGGTGGATCAATTTCTGATGGGTCATTCGACGCTGCCGCGCTGATGGGTGTGCAGATGGGTGCTCAGACGGGTGCGCAGACGGGTGCGCAGACGGGTGCGCAGACGGGCGCCCTGCCGGTTCGGCTCGACAAATGGCTTTGGGCGGCGCGTTTTTTTAAGACGCGTGCGCTTTCTCAGGAAGCCATCGACCTCGGGCAGGTCCTGGTGAATGACGATCGGGTCAAACCTGCCCGAACGGTTCGGCTGGGCGACTCGGTGCAGGTGCGGGTCGGCGATCTTGTCCGGACGGTCGTGGTGTGTGGGCTCTCAGACCAGCGCGGCCCGGCCCCGGTTGCTCAGACGCTTTACGAAGAATCCAGCGAGTCGGTGCGCCAGCGCGAGCTTCGGGCCGAGTGGCGCCGAGTGAATCCGGAGCCGGCGCACTCGATCCGGGGCGGCCGGCCGACGAAGCGTGATCGACGCGATCTGGCGCGTTTGGGCGGGCCGACCGAGCAATGACTGCCGAGCAATGACTGCCGAGTACTGACGGCCAAGTACCGACCCGTTCATTGCAACGGCATACCGCAGCGGCCCATTGCAACGGCACATTGCAACGGCACATTGCAACAAGAGGGTGCGACTTTCCGGTGGCCGGCACTGGCGCTGGGGCGCCTTGGACGCCAAGATCGCCCTCCGCGGTTCCTGGACCCGCAACTCTTGGCGATGGAGCCGATGCCCCAAGTCCCGATATTTGATCCCGACGACGATGATTTGCATCGGGCCGATGATTACCTGTTGCGCATTGCGGAAGCCGTGGGCGATGGGGTGTTCTATGTCGATTTCGTCACGGGTAAGGTCGGACTTTCGCGCCATTGGCCGATCGCGGTGGGTTGGCCGGCAGCGGTTTCGAAGAACGGGTGGGGGGCACTGCGCCGTCTGATCGATCCGGTGGATCGGCGCGAATTGCTCCAGACGCTTTTCGGAGCCTGGCGCGCGCGCGATGACCGGGTATGTCAACTTGAATTGCGTGTGCGCCGGGCGGACGGCTCCAGCGGCTGGCTCCAGGTTCGTGCGCTCGCGGTTGAACATCGTGTCGGGAGCTGGCGCCTGGCCGGAATCTTTAGCGACATCAGCGATCACAAGGCGCTCGAGGCCCATTTCGCCGAGCGGCTCGAGGTGAGTGCTGCCTTACTGGCGTCGCAGACGGAGCTCGCGCACGCTGCCCAGTCGGCGCGTGACGAGGCGGAAACCAATGTCCGGTTGCGGGGCAGTTTTCTGGCCAACATGAGTCATGAACTGCGCACGCCCATGCACGGACTGATTGGGATGGCGGAGCTCTTGTTGGACTCGCCGCTGAACGAAGAACAGAGTTCCACAGCCACGACCTTGCAGCGTTCGGCGGAGGCGCTGCTCATCATCCTGAACGATATTCTCGATTTTTCGCGGCTTGAAGCTGAAGCGATGGTTTTCGAGCACGCCCACCTCGATCCGGGGGAACTCCTGCACGGGGTCGGCGATTTACTGCGCGCTCATGCTGCGCGCAAGGATGTGGCCCTGATTGTCGATTGTGGCCCGCAGGCGCTGCCATCGATGATCGGCGACAACAATCGGATGCGGCAGATTTTGGTCAATTTGGTCGGTAACGCGATCAAGTTCACCGCGGGCGGTGAGGTCAGACTGCGCGGGCGTTGCGTGCCCGACGCGGCGGGCCGCGAATGGCTAGAAGTGGCCGTCATCGATACCGGAATCGGGATTGCGGCCGATGCGCTGGCAGGGCTTTTTGACCCCTTTACGCAGGCCGATGCGTCGATCACCCGCCGCTTTGGTGGCACTGGTTTGGGCTTGGCGATTTCGCGTCGCTTCGCCCGTTGCCTGGGCGGCGATGTGGAGGTGCAAAGTACCCTGGGAGTGGGTTCGAGCTTCACGCTGAGGCTCCCGCTCGGTGGGCTGGAAAATGCCGTCGTAGCGGGTGCGCCGGGATTGAAAACAGGATCGGCCAAGGGATCGGCCAAGGGATCGGCCAAGGGATCGGCCAAGGGATCGGCCACGGGCTCCACCACAGCCACCACCACGATGTTGACCCAAATAGCCACCGAGCCCCAAGAGCCCCTGGGTGA
>CAIPGD010000441.1 GCA_903864485.1 uncultured bacterium
AGGCGGCCTTGTCTCGACCCTCGCTCAGTATCGGGCGCGTTACGCGCAGTACAAAAGCGACCCTGCCCTGCAGTCGGCACATGCCTGCGCGCCCTGGATGGTCATTTGGGATGACCATGAGGTTGATAATGATTATGCAAATCTGCAGGGAGAGCGTCTGCAACCAGACTTCGCAAAACAACGGGCCGCTGCGTACCAGGCCTATTGGGAGAACATGCCACTGCCCAACACGATGCAACCCAGCCTTGAGCGAACCGGTGGCGCGTTACCACTTCATCGTCGCCGTGAGTGGGGCCGCCTAGCGCGGCTTCATTTTTTGGATGACCGGCAGTATCGCGCGGTTCAGGTTTGCCCACGCCCCGGCAGAGGCGGTAGCACTGTGGTCAAGCGTGCTGCGTGCCCGATGATCGACGAGGATGGCCGCAGTCTGCTCGGAAGGGATCAGGAAAAATGGCTGGCGGAGGGCTGGGACTTGAATCGTCCCTGGAACCTCGTGGCCCAGCAGACGTTGATGGCACGCCTTGCCTGGACCGATCCATCGGCAGTCGATCAGGGCAGCTACTGGACCGACGGCTGGGATGGCTATCCGAATGCCCGTGCACGTTTACTCGACGGGATCGTCCAGAGAAAAGCCGCTGGGGTGGTTGTCTTCGGAGGCGATGTCCATGCGCACTATGTAGCGGATCTCAAAACCAATTTTGATAATCCCCGTAGCGCAACCGTTGCGACGGAGTTCTGTGGCACATCAATCTCGAGTTTTGGTTTGAATAATGCGACGCTGCAGCAGAGCAGGGTCTTCAATCCTCACCTCAAATATGCCCGCAGTGACCAGCGCGGGTATATGAGTTTTACCTTGACCGATCGATCACTCGAGGCCCGGGTGATGGCGCTGGATGACGCTAATGCCAGAGATTCCGCGGTGCAGGTCGTTGCGCGATATGCGGTGGATCCGCGCGAACCGGGCGCAAATCCAATCTGAAAAGTCCCCGCAATAGGGGCTCAATCAATGGCGGCACCACGTCCCTTCGAGTTCTTGAGAGTTCTCGGCTTTTTGGATGCGATGCCGCTGTCTACTTAGTGGTTGTCGACGTCGTCGTGGTCGACGGTTTCGTCTTCAATCGCAGCCTGTTCAGCGTGATGAACGGCTTGCAGTTGATGGCCATAGGCCAGGTAAGCGTGGTGGGCGGTCGTGACGACGTCGTCCTTGTCGTCGGCTTCAGCAGCCAGGAGCTGGTGCTTAGCGGCGGCTTCGAAGTGGTGTGCTGCAGCACGGTGATGTTCGGCTGCGTCGTGATGAATTTCGTGCTCGTGTGCGGTTGTCATAATGATCTCAATATTTTGAATGGAGATGTCTGAAAGATTCCAGATCGTTTACGAAAGAGGTATCAACCTAATTCGTCTCCTCATCATACGGAGCCTAGATGACAACTTGACTGAGGTTGGGGCCCGCCGCCGCCTCAAGTGCCAGCAGGGTTCGCTTAGCCTCGACTCCGCCGGCATAGCCAGTCAATGATCCGTTACTGCCGACCACCCGATGGCAGGGGACGATGATGCAAATTGGGTTTCTACCATTGGCTGCACCGACCGCTCGAGTCGCGCTTGGTTTTCCCATCAAGGCTGCCTGTTGCGCATAGGTTCTGGTCTCGCCATAGGGAATTTGAAGCAGCGTTGACCAGGCGCCTTGCTGGAATGGCGTTCCTCCAAATGGCTCGATGGGTACCGTAAAAACGTGCAGTCGCCCCGCAAAGTAGGCGTCGAGTTCGGCTTTGGCGAGGTGCAGGATTGGGTGGTCGTCGGCTTTAGTCCATGCCTCATGCAAGGGCGGCACGTGCTTCCCGTGGCGCAAATGCACCTCAGTCAATGCGAGTTCATGCGCAACGAGCAACAGTTCGCCCAATGGGCAGGCATGCAGGGCGTAGGAACGATTCATCTCAGTACTAACCCCATCTTGAAACCAAATTGTCACAGAGACATCCTGCCCGCTCCGGCCGACCCTGGCCACGCCCCGCTATTTTGCTCCGGACCCTCATTATGAATTCTAAATATCGCACGAGTTTGACTCTGACTGCGCTAGCAATTGCTTTGGTCG
This sequence comes from uncultured bacterium, assembly GCA_903864485.1. GTDB lineage: Bacteria > Pseudomonadota > Gammaproteobacteria > Burkholderiales > Burkholderiaceae_E > RFPW01. The sequence continues at coordinate 2,090 of CAIPGD010000441.1, forward strand.
GTTGTTCTGGCAGCGAGAAGCTTGACCCTCCGCAGAACATTCTTTTTGTCGGGAACAGTTACACCTTTGCGCGAATCGCGCCGGCACTTCAATACAACGCTGCCAACGTCAAAGACATGACGGCCGCCTACAACACGGTCGACCCGACCGGTGGCAACAGTTTTCCGATCGGAACCGGCTTGCCACCGTCGCCCTGTGCAACGCCTGATACGGGTTGCTTTGAACCACACCCATGGGGCGGGGTACCAGGGATTTTTAAGGCGCTCGCCGATCAGTCGGGTTTGAATTACACAGTGTCCCTCTCGACCCGCAATGCTGCGACCCTGCGCGGTCAATTCCTGAACACGGCCAACGCCAACTGGGACCTTCGCGCAAATATGGCGCGTGAGAAATGGGATGTGGTGGTGTTGCAGGGCCAGAGCGACGAACCGCTCTCGCCCGCAAAGGCCAAGAACGGTAACCCCGTTTCTTTCAAAACCTACGCGAATCTGATTGAACAGTACATTCACACCGGTACGGGTGTGACCACCACCGAGGCTGATATTTTTGGCGGGATCGCAAACTGCACCGCGGCTGTGACGGCTGCCGTACCTGGGCCAGGATTGTCGACCGCCAACTGCAACACCAGTCGGGTTATTCCCGCCAACACGAACGCGAATCCGAGCGCAAAGGTCTACCTGATGCAGACCTGGGCGCGTCCCGATATGGTTGAAGCGCATAAGTGCACGATCGCTGACAAGAACTCGCTCAATGGGGCCCCGATCGTGGATCCAACTTGTTCGGCCGGCACAAATGGCAGTGCCACAACGGGCCTGAATAATTTGTATTACACGAGCAGGGCCACGACTGCTGAGAACCTCAAGGACATGGCGACCGATATGTCCACGGTGTTCTACGGCTTGGCCGAGACAAACAAGAAGTTCGCTGGCGTCCTTCCCGTGGGCAATGCGTTCCAGCGCGCAGTAGATGTGAAGGCCGTGAAGTCGAGCAATTTTTACAAGGCTGACGGCACCTACGATGAAAGCGGGAGCCAGATGAATCTGTGGTGGTTCGACCGCACGCACGCCAGCGTCTATGGGTCATATCTCAGCGCACTGGTCTCGTTCGGTACGATTTCTGGGCGTAATCCAACCGCCTTTGGTGCCAACGAAAAGGCGGCAAAGGATCTTGGAATTTCGCAGAACGATGCAGTACTTCTGCAGAGCATCGCTGCTGAGACCTTGGTAGCATCGGGCGTTACCTTACGTTAAGGTGTTGTTAATACCGCCCCCACGCGCGCTTGACATCGTCACAGGAAGACCAGAATGACTACATTGGCTGGAAAAATTGCGATCGTGACCGGCGCAGGTGGCGGGTTTGGCGAGGGGATCGCTCGCGCCTATGTAGACGCGGGTGCCCGAGTCATCGTCGCGGACATCAAGGCCGATGCGGCGCACCGCGTTGCCCATGAACTGGGTACCGCTGCG
>CAIPGD010000442.1 GCA_903864485.1 uncultured bacterium
AACGGCTCTGGCTCCGATTCAGCTCCAGACTCAGGCAAGGGATCGTGAGCCAGCTCTCGCTCTGGCTCTAGCTCTGGCTCGGGCTCTGGCTCTGGCTCTGGCTCTGGCTCGATAACGACTTCGGCGGCCGCCTCGTTCAGCGCTCGAACAACACGCGCCTGGTCAAGAACACCCGTTGTGACCGGCAAGGTTTCAACCAGGTCAGACATCTGGCGCTCGCTGTCCGAGACCGCCTCAGTACCCGATCCGTGCAGCGCAGACCAATCAAAGTAAGCGCTAGACAACCGCTTGCCCAATACCTGCAAACGCACATCACCGGCCCCTACGGCTTGCCGCAGTCGCGCGTAGACGTCAAGCGCATCCTCCAGCCGATTCGAATCAAAAATGGCCGACTCGATCCAGGCAAACACCGGATTAATTACTTGGGCGCGCAGTTCGTCGCGAACCTCGGTTGGGAACGCTTCGACCGCGGTAATCAGGCCCAGGTCCTCTGGACCAAACCCCTGTGGGCAAACGCTCTGGGACATGGCCAGAAGCAACTGAGGGAGACGACGCAACATTTCAGGCCATCGACCGGCCGGCAAATCACCGCGCGCCGCCAGCGGGTAATCCGTCAGTGCCCGTCCAAGCCCGTCGAGCGCCATCCGAAAGCGATCCGACCGGGCATCCACCGACGCGCTCGCGAGCGCGAACTGGAGCACCGAACGGTTAAGCAAACACGACATCGCGTCGCGCCCGCCCTTGGCAATTCGCTGATCCCACAAACGCAAAGCCTGCACCGCTTTGCCAGTACTCAAACTCTCCAGCGCTAACTCATCGATCGCGTCGACAGATCGAAACCAGAACAACCCGTTCAGCCAACGGCCTTCGACGTCATCGACTGCAGCCGCGGCCGACTCAATATCCTGAATCGTTCTTGGAATCACCCCCCACGACGGTTGATCGAGCGGAAATATTGGGCGCTTCCCGAGTGGGATATCGACACTGAGATCGGCCACTCGCCGCGCAATCTCGCGACTGGTCGCCGACGCAGGCAATCCAAGAATTCGAAAGGGGTTTGCGAGAACGAGATTCACGATCCAGGCCCACGGCCGTCAAGGTCAGCGGCTCGCCAAGCGATTGCTCAGCAGAGGTGCAGGGGCATCGTAGCGATTTCCGCCCCAATACGGAAGTTCGCGCAACCATTCAAGTCGCTTTTTTGATCAGAAGGGTTGAGGAACCGCTATCCCAAAACGTTCGGCCCAAGGCTGCAGTGCCGGCAGGATCTCCGCCTGGAGCCCAACCCCGTCCTCACGCTGGGCGGCACGCCGCGCCCAGGCGCGGTCGCCGGGCACACGCACCTCGCTAAAACCTGGACGGGCTGGGTTGCTGCGGCAGGCCTGCGCGATCCATTCCATCTGGCGGGCGAAGGCGGTTCGGCCACCGAATGCATCGGGGTCGACGCAGTACATAAAAACCGTCGCCCCCCACCCTTGCACAGCATCCGCGCGATGGACCCCCGCAAGCCCCCCGGTCAGCATTTCAACGAGCAGCGCGAGTCCGGTTCCCTTATGTCCGGCCTCAAGGCCACCCAGTGGCAGGATCGTTCCAGGGGGATTCGCGTCAAAAACACTCGGATCATCCGTCGGATTCCCGCCACCATCCAAAAGCCACGGGAACTCGAACCGTTGGCCCTGGCGGGCGAGCCGGTTACTCATCGCGTTGGTTGCAAGCGACGCCGAAATATCAATCAAAATTGGGGTGGTTTCGGTCGGAATCCCCACCGCCAAAGGGTCTGGCGTGAAGACCGCACGTTTGCCGCCATGCGGGGCAACGCTCGCCGTCCCTGGGTCTGAACACATCAATAGAACCGCCAGGCCCCGCTCAGTAACGCGAGGTAAAAAAGCGGCTAGACACGCAATGTGGTGACTACAACGGATCACGACCGATCCAGAACCATAGTTCAACGCCATCTCGGTTGCGCGATCTAATCCGCGGCGAACCAGCCAGGGGCCTGGCAATCGATGTCCGTCCCATAGCTCGGCTGCCGCCCGTCCAGACAGACGCGTTGGCTCACCGCTGGGGGTCATCTGACCGCGCGTGATTTCACCAAGGTACGGTGAGAGTAAGGCCAGACCATGCGTGTCATGCCCCATCAGGTCGCCCTCGAGCAGGACCTCTGCGACATCGCTGGCAATATCAGCACGAACACCAGCGGCCAAGAGCAGCGCCTCGGCGAAGGCGCACAAGTCATCTGCCGAATAACGCAGGGGCGGCGTCGGATTCATTGCGGCGGTATCAGTAGACGGCACGACCGCCTGAAAGATCGAACACAGCTCCGGTCGTAAAACTGCAGTCCTCAGTACACAACCACGCGACCATCGCAGCTATTTCCTCGACCTGCCCAAATCGACCCATGGGAATCTTGGAGAGCATGAAGTCGATATGCGACTGCGTCATCTGATCGAACATTCCAGTTTTGACCGCAGCTGGCGTCACACAATTGACGCACACACCCGACTTTGCCAGCTCTTTACCCAGTGATTTGGTCAAGGCGATCACAGCAGCCTTGGAAGCGCTGTAGGCCGATGCATTCGGATTGCCCTCCTTACCGGCGATCGAAGCAATGTTGACGATCCGACCCCACCCGCGGGCAACCATGTCAGGTGCAAGGACCTGATTGCACAAGAACACCCCATTGAGATTGATGTCAATCACCTCGCGCCATGCCGCGACCGGATAGTCCACCAGGGGCACATTCGGTCCGGTAATCCCCGCGCTGCAGACCAGTACATCAACGCCACCGAGGGCGGCGATCGTCGTATCGCGGGCAGCCTCGACCGCTTGGGCTGAGGTGACATCCAGTTGAACTGTATGGACGGCCGGTTGTTTCGGAAACTCGCGTTGCAGGTGTTCCGCCGCCTGATTCAAGGCCGTCGCATCGCGATCCCAAAGACTCACCCGAGCGCTCGAGGCAATCAGTCGGGCAGCAATCGCCAGACCAATTCCGGCCGCCCCACCGGTAACGACCGCACGGCGGCCCTGCAGATCCAACTGGTTCATACGTTCTCCTGGGTGCACTTTGAGCGCGAGCATGCCGCAAGGTCGATCGTTCTGCGCATGAGTGGTTTCCCGGGGTGTCCAACGGACGCGCCTTACCGCAAAATTGGTCTTACCAATTATGAATGGCCACGAATGGCCCTTTACTCTGCCCGTTCCAATGACTGAAAAAGATCCGAAGTCTCAGACCCGACGCAGCTCCGCATGGTTCGGACGCGATGATCGGGATGGCTTCATCTACCGCTCCTGGGTCAAGAATCGGGGCGTCCCGAATGACCAGTTTGACGGACGGCCCGTCATTGGGATCTGCAACACCTACAGCGAACTCACCCCCTGCAATTCGCACTTTCGGACCTTGGCCGAGCAGGTAAAGATCGGAGTCTGGGAGGCAGGTGGCTTTCCGCTCGAATTCCCAGTCATGTCGCTCGGTGAAACACTGCTGCGGCCGACTGCCATGCTGTATCGAAATTTAGCATCGATGGATGTTGAAGAATCGATCCGCGCGAATCCGCTGGACGGTGTCGTCTTGCTAATGGGTTGCGACAAGACAACGCCGGCGCTTCTGATGGGCGCAGCGTCGGTCGACCTGCCCGCCATCGGCGTCTCTGGTGGCCCAATGCTGACAGGTCGGTGGCGCGGTCAGCCGATCGGATCGGGAACCGGCGTCTGGCAAATGTCTGAAGAGGTTCGCGGCGGACGGATGTCGCGGGAAGAATTTATCGAGGCCGAGAGCTGTATGCACCGGTCACACGGCCACTGCATGACCATGGGGACCGCCAGTACCATGGCCTCTATGGTCGAGGCGCTGGGCATGGGACTCCCCGGCAATGCAGCGATCCCGGCGGTCGACGGTCGCCGCAATGTCCTGGCGCGGCAGGCGGGTCGACGCGCGGTTGAAATGGTCAAGGAAGACCTCAGGATGTCGCAGATCCTGACCCGGGCCGCCTTCGAAAACGCGATTCGGGTGTTGGCGGGCATCGGCGGATCCACGAATGCCGTTCTGCATCTCATCGCGATCGCGGGGCGAGTCGGGATTCCATTGGCGCTTGAGGATTTTGACGCGATCGGTAGCGCCCTACCCTGCCTGGTCGATCTCCAGCCGTCGGGACGCTATCTGATGGAGGACTTCTTCGAAGCCGGCGGCCTCCCAGCCGTCGTGCGTGAAATGGCGTCTGTCATTGATCGGAGCGCAATGACGGTCAACGGCCACTCGCTCTGGGATAACTGCGCCCAAGCCCCGTGCTGGAATCGCGAGGTCATCCGGCCCTGGTCAGAACCCTTTAAGCCCGAGGCCGGCATCGCGGTACTGCGCGGCAATCTTGCTCCGCTGGGCGCGGTGATCAAACCCAGCGCGGCCACCCCTGAGCTCATGCAGCATCGAGGCCGCGCCGTTGTGTTCCGTAACGCCGATGAACTCCATCGCAAAGTAGAAGACCCCGATCTGGATGTCGACGAACATTGCGTTCTGGTCCTGCAGAATTGCGGCCCCAAGGGGTATCCAGGGATGCCTGAGAGCGGCAACATGCCGATCCCGAAAAAGCTCATCGAACGCGGCGTGACCGACATGGTGCGGGTCTCGGATGCCCGAATGAGTGGTACGGCCTACGGCACGGTGGTTTTGCATGTAGCCCCTGAATCAGCGGCCGGTGGCCCGCTGGCACTGGTTCGGGATGGTGACATGATCGAACTGGATGTCGCCGGGCGCCGTCTGCACCTCGATGTCAGCGAAGAAGAACTCGCCCAGCGGCGAGCCAACTGGGAAGCCCCTCCGGCTGCGGCTACCCGAGGCTATGTCAAACTTTATATTGATCATGTGCTGCAGGCCGATCGCGGGGCTGATCTGGATTTTCTGGTTGGCAACAGTGGCTCTGCGGTGCCGCCGGACAACCACTAAAAACCATCATCATGCGCCCCTGCCGTGTCCTCATCACCGATCATGATTTCCCCAATCTCGATCTGGAACTCGCGCTGTATCGCGAGGCCGGGATCGAGGTTGTGACTGGACAATGCCGGACAGCAGCCGACGTGATTGCGGCCAGCCTGGACTGCAATGCGCTCCTGGTTCAGTACGCCGAAGTCAACGAAGCCGTCTTTGTCGCCCGCCCGGATATCCGCATCGCGAGTCGCTATGGCGCCGGGTTCGATACGATCGACTTCGAGGCTGCTGAACGCTGCGGAGTCTGGGTTGCCAACTCGCCTGACTATGGGGTCGGCGAGGTCGCGACGCATGCCCTGGCGATGACCCTGGATCTGCTGCGACGCATCACGATCTACGATCGAGCCGTCAAATCCGGCCAGTGGCACTACACCACCGGTGGCGTGATTCGCCGGATCGGTGACCTCACCGTCGGCGTACTGGGTCTGGGACGCATCGGCAAGCGCTTTGCGCATGTCGCGCGCGATTGTTTCGCGCGAGTGATCGCCCATGACCCCTATTTGATTGATGGCGATTTCCCCGCCTACGTCGAACGGGTC
>CAIPGD010000443.1 GCA_903864485.1 uncultured bacterium
GGGGCGAGACCCACTGCAGACGCGGCGCTTCCGGCGTCTGCTCGAGTGGTGGACCGAAGTGTGCGGGACTAAGCAGGGTCTTCGGAGACTGACGATTAGTGGCTCGGGGGCGTTGAGGGGGACGGGGGCGACGAAGGCCTGGGCAGTAATGCTGGGATCCGGTCACGCTGGGGGTGTGGGATTGATGAGCGCTGGATCGTTGGCGGAGGTCCGAAAGCGCTTCGGGTCAGTGCGGTGTGGCTCCGGGTGCGGGTATTGGCGACTGTGATTTTCAGGACGTTCAGGCTATGCCTGAGGAGTGAAAACGCAGTTAACAATGCCCGTACCCAGTCCCAATCCCCGTACCCACCCCCGTACCCACCCCCGCACCCACCCCCGAACCCCGCACCCACTCCCGAACCCCGCACCCCACCTCCGTAACCCGCTCTCAGTCCTGACCAAGTCGCGAAGATTGCACCAGGTGATCGCTAGAACGCCTAGAATGGCTAAAATGGCTATTACCACAAGGTCCCGATCATGCGCGTCTCAGCCACTGAAGCCAAGAACCGATTCGGCAGCCTATGTACTCAGGCGAAGCGCGAGCCGATATTCGTCGAAAAAGCGGGTCATCTCGATACCGTGATTCTTTCGGTCGAGCACTACCACGCCCTAACTGCCAATCAGGATAAGCGCAGTCGTGCTGCTCGCCGAAAAGAGTTTGAAGCAGAGTTTGGGGAATGGATCTCCGCCCAAAACGACCGCTTCGAAGCACATGGCATCCCTGGTGCCGATCTGCGCCCGTGGTAGGCATCAAATGGCCCAATACGACGTTTTTGCCAACCCAAGCAACAGCGCTGCTGACGGTATCCCATACGTTGTGGTGATCCAGAGCGACCTGCTCGATGCATTGGCGACACGACTGACCATCCCCCTAGCGCTGTCAGACGGGTCGACCAAGGTTCCGACCGCGTTGTGTCCGGTCATTACGATCAAGGGCAAACGTCTGCATGCGCTGGCTCACTACACTGCCCCCTTGCCTGCAAAGTTGCTGAGGCATCCAATCGAGAACATCGCGGCGCAGCATAGTGGGTTGGTGTCAGCGGTGGATGCTGTGCTCTCGGGAATTTAGGGTATCGCCCTCCTATAGAAGGGTTTTGTCGAAGAAGGCCAAGATTTCGACCGCGAGGTTCTTCAGGAATATGTCTCGATCGAATCCCGGAGGGTTCGCCGCGACATCGCCGTCGGGGCTCGAAATGGGCATGCTCGGCGAATCCATAAAGGCGAAGTGCCACGCATTCGGCACACGATGTAGGTTCGGTACGGGCAGCTTGCTGGCGACCCACTCGGCATGAAAACGAGGCACGAGGAAACGATCGAGCTCTGCTTCGTAGACCATGGTGGCGGGCTCAACTTTAGCGAGTGAATCAGCCGTGAGCAGAGCGCCCGCCGGGGCCATCGCTACGACTGCCCGAATGCGCTCGTCCTTGAGCGATGGCGTTGAGGCTGGTGATAGCGGCGGCGCATCCTCTAAGTGGGCCATGCCGCAGAAAATCGGGTCTTCAGCGGCTTCGGCCCTGCAATGTTTCCTGAGCAGTGCGAGGTCTGGCTTGGCGCCCGCCAACGCCAACACCGTGTAGCCACCGGCTGAGTGCCCAAGTGCACCCACTTGCGGTCCCCGGCCGTCACTCGCAATTCGATTCTTCCAGGTCGGATCAGCCAGAATCGAATCGATGACCCGACTGGCTTGTCGTGGTCGCTCATCGAAGTAGCGACCGGGGCTCTTCTGCAGGAGAGACTGATCTTGCCAGTTATCGCCGGGATGACGCATGGCCGCGACCAGATAGCCATTCCGGGCGAGGGTCTGTGCCAGCGCGCTATGTGCGAGTTCGCTGCCGCCAACGCCATGACTGAGCAGGATCAGAGCCTTAACCCGGTCGATCGGTTTGCTGGCAATCGCGACGTTAAGCGCGAAGGGTCCCATCGCGATCGGTCGTGGTGCGGCCATCGTCGGGTAATACAGGGCGACCGTCGTCTTGGGCGATTCGGGCGTCGCGCCTGCGGTCTGTATCTGCATCCAGCCGGCCTCGAATGCGTGGGCGTA
>CAIPGD010000444.1 GCA_903864485.1 uncultured bacterium
CAGCGGCCATTGCCGAACGTGACGTTTACTGGGTGGCTTGCCGGGCAGCGTTGCTCGACTTTCGTTCCAAGACTGCACAATTTCCGGATCTCCTGAACCCTTCAAACTACGCTTTTTGCCAGTCAGTGGGAAACAGAATTCACCACGAGGGGTATCCTGGATTGGTAACCCCTTCAGTCCGAAGACAACTGGGCGAAAACATGGCAATCTTCAACCCATACGTCCTTTCCAACCCGAGGCGAACCGACCAGTTGACGTATCGACTCGAGGGCGATCGAATCGTTGTTGAACTGCAATCTGGGACCCCATGGATGACTCTGGATGTAAGGCAGTGGTGAAGATTGACGGCACCGTCGCCGAACGCGTCAACATTTCGCGAAACGGGCAAGTCAACCGCATCATTCACCCACTGCCCGTCAAACCCGGCGAAGCGTTGTTTGGGGCGCTTCGGGCGCTCAAGGATGTTGACAATGCATTCATTGCAACGCTGGAAGAGTACCAAGCCTCCAATAGCCCAATGCAAGATCGCGAGTCCCTTTAATCTGCTTATTCGATACTGGGGCTAACGACCTCTGGATCGCCTGTCATGCCCTCGCTGAAAACGCAGCACACGTTAGACCCCTAAGGCCTGAGCCAACTGCCGCGGTGAATATGGCGCCCCGCGCTGCGGCCAGGCCTCGACCAGGGCCTGCATCCGCGCATTCAGGGGCGCTTGCAATCCAACGGATTGCGCGAGGCGCTGGACCTCACCACAGAGCCAGGCGATTTCGGTCAATCGTCCGGCGGTGAGGTCATCGGCCATGCTGGAGCGCGCTTTGGCGTCGATCTTGAGCGCTTGCCTGGCGACCAGTCGAAACAAGAAAGTCGGCAAGCGCAGCACCCGCAAGAATTTCTGGGGAGTTACGGCAGTCAGTTGCGCGGGTTCGATCGCCGCAGCGCGCAACACGTGTAGCGCTTCCTCCTGAAGTGCGGCCAGACAACGTCGATAGCCCGCTTGCATCAGTTCTTCGCGCAGCGGCATTCCCGACAAGGCGTTCACCGGATTGTTCAGATTGAGCAGCAACTTGCCCCACTGAATCGGGCGCATGTCGGCCACTAACCGCAGCTTAAGTTGCTGCAACTTAAACGCTTCGGCAACTGGCCTTAGAACAGGGTGATCAGTAGCTGCCAACAACCCGGCGGTCCCGCGGTGATAACGGCCATCGCCCAGGTTGGCGATATTGAACGAAACCATTCCATCCAGAAAACATAAGGACGGGGCAACGCTCTGAGCGAGTGCGGCCTGGCCGATGCCGTTTTGCATCGAGACCACCACGCTGCCGGCGGGAAGCGAGGACTCGAGCAACTGAGCCGCGGCAAGGGTCGCACCGGCCTTCACACAGAGCAAAGTCACTACGGGGGGCTCCACCGAGGACTGGTCACCGACCGAACCCAGCGCCGATGGCAGGTCCGAGAAGAGCCGCAAATCACGTCCGGCGATTGTGTTCTGGCGGCCATCCAGATCGGTCAAGGTAAGACCATGGCTGGCCAACGGCTCGAGTACCTTGGGGCGACCGACGTACACGACCGACTGACCAGAGGCTTGCAGGAGCCCGCCCAAAAAACAGCCCACAGCCCCTGCGCCCATGATCAGAACCATGGTCTAACCCACCACTACAGAACGTTTGAACCGCATCGCGCTAGTTCGCGACAGCCGGGACCGAAGAACCCGTTTTTTTCTGGACCAATGCGACGCCGTTACGAACCGCAATGATTTCGGCCACGATCGAAACCGCGATTTCCGCCGGAGTTTTACTCCCAAGATCCAGACCGATCGGGCCATGCAGCCGATCAATCTGCTCCTCGGTCAAGTCGAACTCTTTTAGACGCTCTTTACGTTTTTGAGTATTACCCCGGGAGCCCAGAGCGCCGATGTAAAACGCGGGCGACTTGAGGGCTTCCATCAAAGTCATATCGTCAAGCTTCGGATCATGGGTCAGCGCGATCACGGCGCAATGGGGGTCCAGTACCAACTCGACAGCCAGATCATCTGGCATCGCGTTGCTGAAGGTCGTGCCGGGTACGTCCCAGGTCATGTGGTACTCCTCGCGCGGATCACAGCAGATCACATCAAAATCGAGCGCCATCGCAATCGGTGCGACGGCTCGTGAAAGCTGCC
>CAIPGD010000445.1 GCA_903864485.1 uncultured bacterium
ATAGAGATGAGATAGTGATATTTTGTGTATTTTTAAGAAGAAATTGAGAGTGTACTATGCAAGAGTTCGATAATAATAAAGTACCCATTAAGAAGTTGTGGCAGGTGATTGTGGCGTCGAGGGTCCCAGGTCCCACCGTAGCCACTGCAATGGCGTCAGGCCAGTGACTCAGATCGGACGATGGGGCCTCGCCCTGAAAAGCCACGACTGCACTCGGACTGACGAAAACAACAAGATCCCAAGTCGGCTCCTCAGGAGCGGCGCGATCACGCGTACAAAAAATCCGGGATCGAACCACCGCGACGGCTTCGGCAAAAGGAGCGGTCTCGAGAGTCGAAAACGGAAGCACCAGGGGCTCGTAGCCTTGTCGCGACAAACCGGCAGCGATGGTGAACACTCTCGGCGCCGGCTGAGTCAATAGGACGAACCGGTCGCTGGAAGTCATCCTTTGAGTCCTGCCAGTCGCGAATTGGTCAGCACAGCACTCTCAAGCAGAAAAGCACTCTCAAGCAGAACAGCACTCGCGCTCAGGACGCCAAAATCGCCTCGGCGCCCTGGTCGCGTAATGCAAGCGCGGCCTGCTCGCCGAGCGCTTCCGCCGCCGCCAAGGTCTCCTCGCTCGTCTCAAGCACCACGCGGGCAATCCTTGCCCCGTTGATCGACGCGACCAAGGCTTCCAGACGCAACCCGCCCAACGCCTCTCGAGTCGCGAAGGCAGCCAGTGGAACCCGGCAGCTCCCACCCAAGGCCCGCGAAACCGCGCGTTCAGCGGTGACCGCCAATCGGGTATCGCGGTCTTCAAGCGTCGATAGCATCGCAGCCATGTCGTGTCGATCCGAACGAATTTCGATCCCCAAAGCCCCCTGGCCCGGGGCCGGCAGGCTGTCGACCGGCGGAATAACAGCGCGAATTCGGTCGGCAAGACCCAGGCGCTTTAACCCCGCAGCCGCCAGCACAATCGCGTCGAACTCACCCCGATCGAGCTTGGCCAGACGCGTATCGAGGTTCCCGCGTAGCGGGAGAACTTCACAGTGCGGAAACCGGGCTCGCAGCAAAGAGGCGCGACGCAAGCTCGACGTCCCAATTCTTGCACCGGCAGGCAAGGCCTCAAACGACGCATAAACTGGCGAAACGAAGGCGTCTCGCGGATCCTCACGGGGCAAGATCGCAGCCAGCGAGAAGCCCTCGGGCAACTGCATCGGAACATCCTTAAGGGAGTGCACCGCAAGATCGGCGCGCCCATCCATCAACGCCGTCTCAAGTTCTTTGGTGAACAGACCCTTGCCGCCGACCTCGTGCAGTGCACGATCAAGAATCTGGTCGCCTTGAGTCGTCATCCCGAGCAAGGTGACGGCCCCATCAGGCAAACCAACCGACAACAACGACCGAACATGTTCGGCCTGCCAAAGCGCCAGCCGACTCTCGCGGGTGGCAATGACGACTCGCTTCGTGGAAGACTCCAGCACCACGATCCCCTTACTGTTCTAAGGGTCCCGATGTTACACCGCCCCCCGGCGGCAGGGGTCTAGGACACCAGCCCCTTGACCATAGACCACTGCCGACGCGAGACCGGTAGCCGCTCAGTGATTTCGCGTAAGACGACCTGCCAATACGGATCCCCCCCCTCGCTCTCAACCTGAGCGACCCGCTCAAACCCGCCAATGGAGTCTCGGGCGACCAGCGCATTGCGATGAATCCGAACGAAGCGTTCTCCGAACTCTTCCTCGAGCGCGGTGAGAGATTCCTCAATCAGGTATTCACGCTCGACCGTACGGACCGTGATGTATTTCAGTTCGGCCTTGAGATAAATTACCTGCTCAACGGGAACCAAAATCACCCGCCCACGCTCATGCACCGAGAGGTGCCGGCGACGGGTGAGCGTCGCACGAGCCAATTGATCGATCGCCTGCCAGTGCTCGGCGGGACGAATCGTGAGCGCTCGACGCAGCGCAGCCAGTAGGCGCTGAGCTCGCACTGGCTTTAGAAGGTAATCAACCGCGTTGAGCTCGAACGCCTCGACGGCAAATTCGTCATGTGCCGTCACGAACACCACGAGGGGCTGGCTACGATCGGGTTCGGCATGCACCCGTGCGGACATATGGCGCGCGAGTTCAAGGCCTGACATCCCTGGCATTTGAACGTCGAGCAGTACGATGCCCGGCCGCTGAGAATCAATCAATGCCAAGGCGTCCGATGCGTTCCCCGCTTCACCCACGATGCGATGAGGGAATTCATCGCCCAGGTCTGCAAGGAGTTCACGAAGGCGTCGGCACGCCGGCTCTTCATCATCAACAATCAAAATACTTGTTTCAGTCATGGCGCCCCCGGCGTTCGGATCGGTAGGGAAAATCAAGCGTGAGGCGGAACCGATCCCCTTCGGTGTCCATCCGGAGTTCAGCTTCCATGTCGAACAGCAGCATTAATCGTTCTCGCACGTTGGACAGCGCCATCTGGTTACCCATTCGCCCCGAACCCAAGCCTTTTGATGGCAAAGGGTTGATGATTTCGAGGCGAATCCGATCACCCATCAAGCGCCCCGAAATTTCGATCTGACCCGCGACCGCCAAGGGTTCAATCCCGTGATGTACCGCGTTCTCGATCAGCGGTTGAATCAGCAAGGAAGGCACCAGGGCATCCATGGGGAGGTCAGCCAAAGCCCACCGGACTTGAAGACGGGGATTGAGCCGCAGGGTTTCGATCGCGAGGTATTGGCGGCAGGTTTCGATTTCTGCGGATAAGGGCACGAGCTCGCGCGTGTCGCGCATGAAGACCCGGAACAACTCAGCCAGATCCTGCAAAGTAGACTCTGCTTGTCGCGGATTGGAACGCAGCAGGCCAAGCACCGTGTTGAGACTATTGAATAGAAAGTGCGGTCTGATCCGGGCCTGCAATGCGATCAACCGAGCCTCAGACAACGAGGGCGAGTAAGCCCTCGCCCGCAACTGAAAGTGGTTCAGGAGGGCGAAGCTCGCCGCAACGCTGGCCAGCATGCGGAGACCGATCCAAAGCGTGGGTTCATGGGGCGTTACCGCGCCAAGAAAAATCGACACGGCACCAGCCAACCCCATAAAAGCCGCTGGCACCCCGAGCCCCACGGACCACTGAAGTACTCGGGAGCGCCCGACGACGAAGGGACGCAAGAAGCAAAGAGATGTCAATGCGCCGCCTGCGGTAACCGCGGCAAGGCTTAAATTTGCGACCAGCAGCGACGACCATGCGGCCAGATGTTCGCCAATCAATAAGGCACTTATCGCGATGCCGGCCAACAGCAAAAGGACTACACGAAGCGCAACCCCGGGGTTGCAGCAATCTGGTATCACCGGAGCCTCCGCGCCATCCACAAGGCGACGAAGCGGATGGGTGGCGCTCAACGGGCTTCGGTTTGGCGCTGAGTGGTTAGAGAGTGCGGCGCTTGCGAGGAGTCCAGACTGAGATGGCTGCCGGCGCTCAGGCGGCTTGGGTGTTTCAAATCGGTCGTGGGCGCGCGAGAACAATGGGCTGCACCGGGAGTTGCCCTATATCATCCGTTCAGGAGCCTCTATGACAGACCAACTTTCGCACAAAGCCGACGCTTGGTCGGGACGTTTTTCGGAGCCCATTACCGAGCGCGTGAAGCGTTACACCGCCTCGGTCCAATTTGACCAGCGTCTCGCCCTACAAGACATTGCGGGGTCACTCGCACACGCCAGCATGCTGCATTCGTGCGGAATTCTGACCAGCGGTGATCTGGCAGATATTCAGCGCGGAATGGCCCTGATCCAAGAGGAGATCGCGAGCGGGCAATTCAAGTGGTCGATCGATCTTGAGGATGTTCATCTCAACATCGAAGCCCGTTTGACCGCTTTGGTGGGTGATGCCGGCAAGCGCCTTCATACGGGTCGTTCTCGAAATGACCAGGTCGCCACCGACCTCCGACTGTGGTTGCGCGAGCGCATTGATGAGACCCAGCACTGGCTCGTTCAGCTACAAAGTGCCCTGATCGATTTGGCCGAGCAGCATGTCGATACCGTCATGCCCGGATTTACCCACCTGCAGGTCGCTCAACCCGTGACTTTCGGCCATCATCTGATGGCCTATGTCGAGCAATTGCGTCGAGACGCCGAGCGGATGCATGACTGCAGAAAACGGGTCAATCGCCTCCCACTAGGAGCCGCAGCCCTGGCAGGAACCCCCTATCCGATTGACCGCCAACTGGTTGCCCAGTTGTTGGGCTTTGAAGAAGTTTGCGAGAACTCGCTTGATGCCGTCAGCGACCGCGATTTCGCGATCGAATTTTGTGCAAATGCCGCGCTCATCATGACCCATGTGTCACGGTTTAGTGAGGAGCTCGTGCTTTGGTCAAGCCCGGCCTTTGGGTTCATTGAACTGGCTGACCGATTCTGCACCGGCAGCTCAATCATGCCGCAAAAGAAAAACCCGGATGTGCCCGAACTCGCACGGGGCAAAACCGGTCGGGTCACTGGCAGTCTGGTTAGTCTGCTCACCCTGATGAAGGGGCAACCACTCGCCTATAACAAAGATAATCAGGAAGACAAAGAGCCCTTGTTCGATGCGGCAGACACGGTAATCGATACCCTCGCCATTTTCTCTGAACTCGTTCCGGGGATATTCGTTCATGCGGCCCGTATGCGCGAAGCGGCGACCCGAGGATACTCAACCGCCACCGACCTTGCCGATTATCTGGTCCGACTCGGACTCCCGTTTCGAGAAGCCCACGAGGCGGTGGCCTTGGCCGTACGTGCCGCAATTGATTCAGGCCGAGATCTCACCGCACTGCAACTCGATGAAATTCGACAGTTCGCACCGAAGGTCGCGGATCTAATCAGCGCGGATGTGTTTGTGGTCCTTGCGCTCGAAGGATCGATCCATTCGCGTCAGCACCTGGGCGGAACAGCACCCACTCAAGTCCAGGCGGCAATTGCCAAAGCGCGTCTCCGATTGGCCGAGGCCGGCTGAATCACCCGCCAAACCCTTTAAAACAGTCTAAAACCAAGGGTAAACACGGGCCCCAAAAATCCCTGCGAACCGTCAGTCGCAAGCCGAACGCGCCGACAAACCCTCTACAATCCGGATAAGAAGTTCGCTGAAATCTTCATCTTTGAGTTAAAGGAAGTTCGTGATGGATCGACGTCAAATCATTAAAAACACGGGTCTCGCAGGGATCCTCGCGACCGGTGTTGCTCCCGGCATTGTCGGCGCCCAGGCACAAATTCGGTGGCGCATGACTTCGAGTTTTCCAAAGCCACTCGACACCCTGTTTGGCGTGGCCGACGTGTTCTCAAAAAAGGTCAGCGAAATGACCGGCGGGAAATTCGTCATCTCGACCCACGCAGCGGGCGAGATCGTTCCGGCATTCGGGACGATTGATGCCGTCCAGCAAGGTACGGTTGAGTGCGCAGGAACGGCTAGTTACTACTATTTTGGCAAAGATCCGGTCTTTGCACTGGGCTGCACCATCCCGTTTGGTCTAAATGCGCGTCAAATGACCGCCTGGCTTTACGAGGGCAACGGCCTGACCCTCATGCGCGAATTTTTCCGGCAATACAACATCATGATGTTCCCCATGGGGAATACCGGCTCCCAAATGGGCGGGTGGTGGCGTAAGGAAATCAAGTCGTTGGCAGACGTCAAGGGCGTGAAGTTCCGTACCGGCGGTTTTCCTGGAAAAGTCTGGGAGCGGCTTGGTGGTATCGCCGTCAATCTCCCGGGCGGTGAAATCTATTCAGCCCTCGAAAAAGGGACTGTCGATGCCGCCGAGTGGGTGGGCCCTTACGATGACGAGCGCCTTGGCCTGCACAAAGTGGCCCCTCTCTACGCATACCCGGGCTGGTGGGAGCCAGGCCCCAATATCGACCTGCACGTCAATATCAAAGCTTACGAGGCCTTGTCGCCAGAATATCGGGCGATCATTGAAAACGCCGCTGCCTACGCACACACCGACATGCTGGCCAAGTATGACTCCCGTAATCCTGCAGCGCTGAAGCGTCTGGTGGCCGGTGGCACCAAGCTTTACAAGTTCCCGAAAGACATGATGGATGCCGCCTTCAAGGAGGCAACGGCGCTGTACAGCGAATTGTCCGATACCAACCCGAACTGGAAGAAGATCTACGCTGATCTTTCAAACTTCCGCCGCGACTCAAACCTGTGGTTCCGCCTGACCGAAGCCGCCAATGACGACTTCATGCAGGCTGCCCGCCTGTAATTTGATCGCTAAGTCTTAATATAGGCCTAGCATTCAACGCGCCAGCGAACTCAGGTTCGCTGGCGCGTTTTTTATTACTCTAATTTTTCTGCTTGTCTTGCTCGATCGAGCGACGCAGGGCTTCCATCGCATCGTCAGCTGACGAATCCACTGGCTTATCACCCGACGCGTTTCCTGACGGATTGCCAGCCGAATCACCAGAGGCTCCAGGAGGACTGAGCGGATCGCTTAAGACATTTGACGAACTCGAGTTACCCGTTTCGTCTGGTTTATTCTGAATATCCTGCAACTGCTCGATCGCTTTATCAAGGTCGAGCACTTTTTCTTTATCCAGGAACACCGTCACAGTCTGCGGAAAGAAAATCACCACGCCCACCAGCAGCAACTGAATGATGATGAAGGGGATCGCGCCGAGATAAATGTCCCTCGATTCCACCTTGCGGGGTAACGAACCATTACGGTGCAGCGTATCCGAGATACCCCGCAGATAGAACAAGGCGAAGCCAAACGGCGGATGCATGAAGCTGGTTTGCATATTCACGCAAATCATCACGCCGAACCAGACAAGATCGATCCCGAGTTTGGCGGCGACGGGCGCCAGAAACGGAATGATGATGAACGCGATCTCAAAGAAATCGAGAAAGAACGCCAGAAAGAAAATAAAAATATTGACGACGATCAGGAAGCCCAACTGGCCGCCGGGCAGCCCCGACAAGAGATGCTCGATCCAGATGCCACCATCAACTCCCTGGAAAACGAGCGAAAAGACCCGGGAGCCGACCAGAATGAAAACCACCATCGCGGTAATCCGCATGGTGTTGAGCAGGGCCTGTTTAAACAGGTCAAAACTCAACCGGTTATGGATCGCCGCGAGAATGAACGCCCCGGCTGCTCCCATCGCACCAGCCTCGGTTGGAGTCGCGATAGCCGTATTTAGACCGGGCAGCCCCCCCATGCTTCCGAGCACAGTAATAATCAAGACAGCAGACGGGACGATGCCGCGCAGGCATTTCATCCAGAGGGCCCAACCGTCGAGCGTGCGTGCTTCCTTGGGCACCCCGGGCACGTGCGAGGGGCGGATCCTTGATAACAGGAAGGTATAAAGCGCGAATAAGAGAACCTGAAGGATGGATGGCCCCCAAGCCCCCTTGTACATATCGCCAACCGGCTTACCAAGCTGGTCGGCTAACACGATCAAAACCAGCGACGGTGGCACCAACTGCGTGATCGTCCCAGACGCCGCCAGAACGCCCGTGGCGTAGCGCATGTTGTAGCCCCAGCGCATCATCACCGGCAACGAAATCATGGCCATGGCGATCACCTGGCCAGCGACGGTACCGGTAATGGCGCCAAGAATGAATCCAACGATGATCACTGAGTAGCCGAGGCCGCCTCGGATCGGACCAAATAGTTGCCCCATCGAGTCCAACATGTCTTCAGCCAGACCGCAGCGCTCAAGGATGGTTCCCATCAGCGTGAAAAAAGGAATGGCCAGCAACAATTCGTTCGACAGAATGCCAAACACGTTCAGCGGCAATGCGGTCATGAAGGAAGCCGGAAACCACCCCATGTGAACCGCAAAAAACCCGCAACCGAGCCCAAGTGCCGTCAATGAAAAGGAGACCGGAAACCCAATCAGCAAGGTAACGACGAGCCCCGCAAACATCAACGGGGCAAATATGTCCATCGTCATTGGAGGGGCCTCTCGTAGTGAAACTCTGACTCGTACCGGTTCATCAACCAAGCCATTCTCTTGATTGCCTCAGAGACGCCCTGCGCGAATAACAGGCTAAAACCGAGTGGCAACATCAACATCGCTGGCCAGCGAATCAGACCGCCCGCGTTGCTGGAGACCTCTCCGCTTGCATACATCTTTAAAAACAACGGTAGCGCGAAGTAAATCATGACCGCCATCGACGGCAGCATGAAGAAGAGGAGCCCTAGAAAATCAATCCAGGCCTGAACTCGACCGGAGTACTGACCATAAAACACGTCAACGCGAACGTGTTCATTAACCCGGAGAACCTGTGACGCGCCGAGCATCACGCAGGCGGCAAATAAGTACCACTGAATCTCCAGGAACGCATTGGAGCTGTAATTGAAGCCGTATCGCACCACCGCGTTCAGGGCGCTGATAAAACAGGACGCGCCCATCGCCCACATCGCAATGCCTGCGAAACGGTCGGTTACCCGATCAATGATTCTCATCAACCCCAACAACGCGTCCATGTAGTTCTCCGGTCAACCGCGCAACAAGGCACCGGAAATCAACGCAAGGAGGCTCAAGCGGGGAGGCCAAAGCCAATGGTCAGCCAATGCAGGACGGGAATCGCTCAGCGATTACGCCCGCGCAACGCAACACCATCGTGAAAGGGCAAGAAGCTCAAACTGAGGACCAAACGATGGGCCCAATCGAGGATTCCACGCCCAGATGAAGAGGGTATTTACCGCTCCGATCATCTATCCGGGTTGCGGAGTTTACCAAGCCCTGAGAGAAAATGGCGCTCTCAAAGCAAACCGCACAACCAGCGGATGGTGTTCTGCAACAACGTTACAACAACATACGCATCACAACGCCCCGTGAAACGATCGCATCAAACGACCGCAACACAAACTACCGCATCAGCCGACTCATCAGAAAACCCACTGCGATTGCAATGCCGACAATCGCCAAGGGGCGCTGGCGAACCCGCTCGCGAGTTTGAGCCACGAGTCGGTCTTGTACGGCTTGCCAAGCCTCACCGCGAGCAACAACTTGGTCGGCGGCCTCGTGCACAACCGTCGCCAGGCGATCGACCGTACGGTGCGCGCGGTGTTGCCTAGCCTGAGCGGAGCCATTGGCATGCTCGGGAGGGCCTTCGGCGGGCACAAGTAGTTTGGCGGACGCGTGCGGGGTGTTGGTTTCCATGGATAGGATCTCGTAAAAGCGGATTGCTCAAACCCATCGGGAGCAAGTGTCGTTCCCCGCAAGGACTATTGATTCGGCTGATTCAGACGACTATCGCCGGCCAGTTTGGCGAGATGTTCGAGCGAAATCCCCAGCATGGCTGCCGCGCGATCCTCAACCCAAGCACACTGGACCAAGGTAGCAAGCGCCAACTGACGTTGAGCCGAATCAATCGACGTTCCGATACGGATGACAACGCCTCGCCGGTCGCTCGAAAAACCGCCTCCTGGCGGAAGCCCGAGAGAACTCCCGACCCTCGGCTCTTGGTGTAACGCAGATTGTTCGGCGCCCGCCTCGTCATCGACCGGGAGTTCCTCCGCTGTCAGAAATTGATCAGCCAGGATGAAGGCCCTTTGAACCGCGTTTTTTAATTGCCGAACATTGCCTGGCCAGGAGGCGACTTTCCACCGGGCGAGAACCGTATCTCCGAAACGTTTTTGCGCCCCTTCGCTTCGATTTAGCTCTAAAAGAAAATACGACGCAAGAAGTTCAATATCCTCAACGCGCTCGCGAAGTGGAGGCAACCGAACCGGAAATGCATTCAAACGATGGTACAAATCCTCGCGAAGCTTGCCGGCTTGGACGGCCTGCTCGGGGATTCGGTTGGTGGCCGAAATCAGTCGCACATTCGTCTGAATGGGTTGGACACTGCCGACCCGCGTAAATGCACCGGTTTCGAGAACCCTCAGCAGCTTGACCTGCAGCTCGAGCGGCATCTCGGTGACCTCATACAAAAAAATGGTGCCACCATCTGCGCGCTCAAAGAAGCCTTTGTGCTGACGATCAGCGCCCGTAAAACTGCCCCGCTCGTGACCAAAGAGTTCACTCTCGATCAACTGTGCTGAAACCGCTCCGCAGTTGAGGGGGAAAAAGGGTTGCCGCGCGCGTCTGCTTAAACGGTGAATGGTTTGAGCAGCGAGTTCCTTGCCGGTGCCGCTCTCGCCGACTAACAACACGGTCGCCGAGGTCGGCGCGACCCTCGCCAGCTGGTCATACAGAGCCGTCATGGCTGGACATCGACCCAACAAGCTACCGAACCAACCAGGTTCGGCCGAGCAGTCGGTGCCAACGCCAGCCCCCAGCGGTGGAGCCTCAGGGGAGACACCCACCGAAGCCAGCGCTTGGCGCACCCGCTTCAGCTCGAGCGGCAAGGGTAAAAAATCGAACACACCTGCCCGCAAAGCCAATAAAGCGGTCTCTACCGATGGTTTGGCAGCCATCAAGACCGTAGCCGTCTGTTCTCGGCCGGGAAGATCAGAAATCAGCGTGAGCCCCTCCCCATCGGGAAGGCTTTGATTAATGAATGCAATGTTGGGTCGATGTCGGCCAATTTCGATACGGCCCTTCCGAACTGAATCTGCGAGGCTAAGCGTCATGCCCTCGCCACGAACGATTTCGGACAGACAACGTTGAATCTCGAGATCCGCGTCAACAACCAACGCATGGGCCATCGGGATCCTTTTGGTGAATGCGTCGCGGGGCACCCCGTCGGCACGAGTGTTCAACTAGAAGCTCGACATGATCGGTCAGCAACCCCCTGTTGGAGCGTGACGAAGTTGACATTCGAATTAAGCGCAGCCAGGAACGACAGTTGCTCTAGTGCTCTTCGCGCAACCG
The DNA here is from genome assembly GCA_903864485.1 of uncultured bacterium. GTDB lineage: Bacteria > Pseudomonadota > Gammaproteobacteria > Burkholderiales > Burkholderiaceae_E > RFPW01. Next base: position 10,767 of record CAIPGD010000445.1, read on the forward strand.
ACGGAGACCCCTTATGGGCATGATTGGAATGGACTTACGGGCCCGTCAACAACTGGCCCTCACACCTCGACTGCAACAGTCAGTCAAGCTCCTGCAACTATCCGCAATGGAGTTCGAGCAGGCGCTCCAGCAGGCCATCGGGAGCAATCCATTTCTCGAAGAAGACGACCCCCATGGCGATCCGGCACCGGGGGCTGACGCCGAAGAATCCGATCGTTCAGCGACTCCACTCGATGCGTCCACCGAGGGCCCTGATGACAATGTCGAAATGATCCCAAGTGCCGGGGAAGGCCTCGAAGAGCGCTTCGATTTCGATGTCCAGTCCGAACGGTCCGGTAACGGTCAGGATTCAGAAGAAAGCGACTGGACCGAATGGGCCGAAACAACGACCTCGCTGCGCGATCACTTGCAGCAGCAACTCCTCAGCGTCAGGCTAAATTCGAGGGACCTCGAGATGGCAGGCCTCATTATTGAGGCGCTCGACGAAGACGGTTACCTGCGGCAGACCCTTGAGGAACTCGCTGAGGTCTCCACACTCACGCCTCAAACCGAGCCCGAGGAGTTCCTCACGCCCCTCAAACTGATTCAAAACATGGATCCAGTAGGCGTCGGTGCCCGGGACCTCTCCGAGTGTCTGGCGATACAACTCCGTGAGCAACCGCCCAGTCCAGAACGCGAAATCGCACTCACGATCGTTCTTCACCACTTGGGCGCGCTTGCCCGTCGTGAATTCGCGCGGCTTCAACAGGCTGTCGGCTGCAATGAACCTGCTCTGCGTTCGGCGCACGCCAAGATACGCCGCTTGAACCCCCGCCCCGGTGCCGCTTTTTCCAAAGCCGATGCCCGCTATGTGGTTCCCGACGTGATCGTCAGGCGTCATCGCCAGCAATGGGTGGCCACCATTAACCCCGCGGTTCTACCAACTATCCGTGTCAACCGGCGTTATGCGGAAATTTTCCGGCGGGCCCGCGACGCCAGTCACGCACAGCTCGGGCAGCAGCTTCAGGAGGCTCGATGGCTAGTGCGCAATACCGAGCAACGATTTGCCACGATTCTTCGAGTCGCCGAAACCATCGTCGCTCGCCAAAAGAATTTCTTCGATTACGGCGACGTTGCCATGAAGCCTCTTGGGCTGCGTCACATTGCGATCGAACTCGACCTCCACGAGTCAACGATCTCGCGGGCTACCGGCAACAAATACATGTCGACCCCTCGCGGCATGTTCGAGTTCCGCCATTTCTTCTCGCGTGAACTCGATACCGATACCGGCGGGACCTGCTCCGCCACTGCAATTCGGGCGCTACTTCGGGAAATGATTAGCGCCGAAGACCACGCAGCACCACTATCTGACGTCCGTCTGGCTGACCAGCTAGCGTCACAGGGCATTCAGGTCGCCCGACGAACGGTTACAAAGTACCGCCGTCTGATGCAGGTACCGCCCGTTGAACTGAGACGCCTGAACTAAGGCTAAGGCGCCTTAACTGAGCGCCGTCGAAATGACTCGTAAAGGACAATGCCCGATGCAACCGCCACATTCAGACTCTCAACCGAACCAGCCATCGGGATCGACACCACCTCATCACATCGATCACGCACCAACCGCCGGAGCCCCGACCCCTCCGCACCCAACACCCATGCGGTTGCGGGCGTCAGTTCCACTTCCCACAAATTAACCTCAGACTGGTCGGCGGTTCCGATCACCCGAATGTCGCGATCCTGAAGCTCAGCGACGGTCCGTGCAAGGTTGGTCACCATGACATAGGGGACGTTTTCGGCGGCACCTGCTGCGGTACGGACAGCCACATCGGTGAGGGAACAGGCCCTGTCTTTGGGTGCAATCACTGCGTGAGCACCCGCCCCATCTGCAACTCTCAAACAGGCGCCAAGATTTCGGGGGTCGGTGACCCCATCCAACAACAGAAGCAGTGCTGGGCCCTGCAACCCATCGAGCAACGCATCAAGGTCGGTAACGGGTTCGGGCGCGCTGGCCATCGCAACAACGCCCTGATGTCGCCCGTTGGGACACAAGGTGTCCAGCCTAGCGGCCGGCACCGGGCGAGCGACTACCCCAACAGAAGCAGCCAGCGTAATGAGGTCGCGGATTCGCCCGTCGTCTCGCCGAGCATCCACGTAGAGTTCGCTTACGCCAGCCGGATCCCGACGCAATCGAGAACCGACCGAATGAAATCCGTAAATCAGCATCCGTGCCTGATCATGCCGTCAGAAAAAAGTCTTTGTCACTTTGACCTGCGCGCGTTACGCCGCGCCTTGCGCTCACCCGAAGCGGCCACCCTTCGCTCGGCCTGAACCTTCGCGACGGCCGCGGGCTTTCCCTTGACCCGCTTGACCGCTCGCTTGGCGACACGCTCCGGCGCAATATCCAGGGACTTCGCAGCGCCATCGCGCAGCGGACGTGACGTCGCGCTCTCGATCACTGACCTCGTCGTCTCTTTTTTGGGGACCAACCGAAATTCTATCCGGCGAGCTTCAAGATCCACCCGTGCGACCTGGACCTCGATCGGATCGGTCAGCCGATAGCGCACACCCGTTCGCTCACCACGGAGTTCATGGGACGTTTCACTATATTGAAAATAATCCGTCCCAAGTTCCGAAACATGAACCAAGCCCTCGACATACATGGAGTCGAGGGTCACAAAAACACCAAAAGTCGCGACGCCAGTGATTCGACCAGAAAACTGCTCGCCAACATGATTTCGCATGTACTGACTCTTGAGCCAGGCCTCAACGTCTCGGGAAGCGTCATCGGCGCGTCGCTCGTTGGCTGAGCAAATCAATCCAAGACGTTGCCAGCGATCGGTGACGGCTGGCCGGTCGGGTCGAGCAGAACTTCCGGGGGCGTCCAATGCGACGGCCTCCCGCTTGGCCTTCATCGCGCTTTCGGAGTTTCGGCGTCCACGCGAGAGCGGCAGCAAGGAATCGCTGTCCTGAGCAATGAAGGGTTCATGGCGCTCACCACGAATCAGCGCTTTGATTGCACGGTGCGTCACCAGGTCAGGATAGCGTCGGATCGGGGATGTGAAATGCGCATAGGCGGCGTAGGCAAGACCAAAATGCCCAGCATTGTCAGGCGAATAAATCGCCTGCTGCATCGACCGCAACAACATGGTCTGCAGGAGAGACGCGTCCGGGCGGTCTCGGATCTTCTCGGTCAGGCGCGCGTAATCACCCGGCTCTGGCTCGCCGGATACACCCAGTGACAATCCGAGATTTCGCAGAAATTCGCGCAGGGTGGCGAGCTTTTCAGGTGTCGGGCCTTCATGAACCCGATAGAGACAGGGGTGTTTGCCGCGATGAACAAAATCCGCCGCACTGACGTTTGCCGCCAGCATGCATTCCTCAATCAATTTGTGCGCATCATTTCGTGTGCGTGGAACGATCTTCTCGATCCGACCCGCTGAATCAACCACGATTTTGGTTTCAACCGTATCGAAATCAATGGCTCCCCGACCAATCCGCGCCTTCGAGAGGACTCGATACAAGGCGTAAAGATTGTTGAGATGGGGAACCAGTTCAGCCCGACGACGGCTAGCCTGAGCGTCGCGTCCCGACAAAATGTTCCAGACTTCATCATAAGTCAGCCGGGCGGCCGAGAGCATCACCGCTTCATAGAACTGATACCCACGACAGACACCCGCATCGTCGATAACCATGTCACAGACCAACACGAGGCGTTCAACCTGCGGATTGATTGAGCAGAGACCATTCGAGAGCTTTTCCGGCAGCATCGGAATGACCCGACGGGGAAAATAGACCGAGGTCGAGCGCGCCAGCGCCTCACGGTCGAGCGCATCACCAGGCCGAACGTAGTGAGCGACGTCGGCGATCGCCACCAATAGACGCCAACCGGACTTACGCCGAGTCTTGCCCGCCCCGATCTCGCAGGGTTCGCAGTAGACGGCATCATCGAAATCGCGGGCATCGTCGCCGTCGATTGTCACGAGGGGGACGTCGCGCAGATCGACTCGATCGCGAAGGTCGGCCGTGCGAACCGAATCTGGGAGGCTCTCGGCAAGGGCCAATACATCGGTGGGGAATTGATGCGGCACATCGAACTTGCGCACCGCAATTTCGATTTCCATTCCGGGGTCATCGATTTCGCCGAGGACTTCAACAATCCGCCCGATGGGCTGGGTGTAGCCCGAGGGCTGCTCGAGAATTTCGACGGTGACCACCTGCCCTGGTTGGGCGGCAGTCGGCTCGCCCGGCGGAATCAGAATGTCGTGCTTGATCCGTTGGTCTTCAGGAACGACTACGGTAATACCGCGTTCGGAAAGCAGTCGGCCAACCAGGCGTCGGTTTGCGCGCTCAGTGACCTCGACAATTGTCCCCTCGGGCTTGCCACGACGATCGAACCCAGTCCGTTTGACCAAGACGCGATCGCCATGCATCGCTTTCTGCATTTCTCGGGGGGTCAAAAAAATGTCTGGACCACCATCGTCGGGAATCAAGAAGCCAAACCCATCGCGATGTCCAGAAACCCTGCCCGGTACGAAATCAAGCTTGCTCGCAAGCAAAAGAACGCCTTTGCGGTTGGGCAACAGTTGCCCGTCACGCTCCATCGCCGCAAGGCGTTTTCCGAGGACGTCCAGCGCCGCTTCGGAGACGGAAAGCCGTTCGCCGAGTTCTTGCGCGGTCAGAGGGGTATCGGCTTCACGCAGGCAGGCGAGAATCGCCTCACGGGTCGGGACCGAGGACGGCATGACTGCCGACGGCGGTGATGCGCGGCGACTGGAGGTGGGGCGGTTTGACAAAGGCGTTCCAGACCGTAAACTCATGGGCTTGGCGCGAAGCTTTAATTTTCGCGGACGTTCCTAGGATAGCCGACTTAGGTTGCAATTCTTAGTCACGTCATTGCCCTGGTGGCGGAATTGGTAGACGCACTAGTTTCAGGTACTAGCGGTTAACAGCCGTGGAGGTTCGAGTCCTCTCCTGGGCACCAAGAAAGCCTTCGAACCGTTGAGGCTCCAGCGATGATGCCCGGCTCAACCCATCGCACGCGCATCCCGCATTAAATTCCCGGACACCAGTCGCATAGTCCTGAGCGCAGCCATCCGCAGGTTAGGCCGCGCTTCAGACGACGCGGTTATCAAGCCGTTGTATGTTTCAGCCCGCTGATCGACCTGGCACCGAGGCAATTCAATTAGGCTGAGGCAGGCCTGAATCCTCAACCTAGCGGGTTTATTTCAACGGAGAACAAAAATAATGAGAGAAAAAGTCACCCTATTTTTTCGCCGACTCCTGGACGTAACGCCGGCGTGCTTGATGCTCATGACGCAAGGCAACCTCGCTGCGATCACGTTGGCCCACTGGGAGAAAGCGTTAGGCACTGGCAGCATGGCAGGTGCGGTCTTGGTGCTCTTATCTTTCTATCAACAAAAGCAATGGCTCCACAATCAATACGTCATCGCGGCGCTGACAGGGCTAGCAGCTGGATTGGTCGATGGGATCTCGCACCCAGCCAATTTCAAAGGTGAAGCCATCATGACCGGGATTGCGGCCGCTGGGTTATGCCTTTTGTTTTCGGTTGCCTTTAAACGCCTTGAAACCAGCACAAATTCAAAATGACACCTGAAGAGACCTTAGCTCTGTGGAACCAGCAACTTGAAGTGGTTCGAGCGACCATGCTTCGAGGCGGAGGAAAACCGGGTGTCGCCTCGCGAGAAGTGGCCGCGGGAATGACTGGGCTGCAGTTGATGCAAGCCATGCTTGCCGGCCAACTTCCTTATCCGCACATCGCTGACACGCTGGACTTTTCGCTAGTCGAGGTCGATGTGGGCCGGGCTGTTTTCCAGGGGATACCGCAGGTCAAGCATTTCAACCCGATGGGCGGCGTGCATGGCGGATGGTATGCAACCCTGCTGGATTCGGCACTTGGTTGCGCTGTACACACGATGATGCCCGCCGGGCGCGCCTACACGACAGCCGAATTGGGCGTGAACATTGTGCGGGCAGCTACCGCAAAGACCGGGCCGTTGCGTGCGATCGGCACTGTCATCCATTGCGGCCGACAGCTGGCTACGGCCGAGGCGCGCATCATCGGACCCGACAACAAGCTCTACGCTCATGCCACGACAACGTGTCTCGTATTTGACATTCCAACGCCCAGGGAATCCAAGACCGAATGAAGATCCTCGCCAGAATAATGCGGGTGAGGTGTTAAAGCCTCGAACGGCAGTCGCTGTCGATTGACCCAATGCGTTGTGAAGCCAAACCAGGTGGCTCCCAACGCATCCCAGGCATTGCTGGAGACGAAAAGTACTTCGTCCTTGTTGACCGGAATCGTTTTCTGGACCAAAGCGTAGCTTTCCGGCGCCGTTTTATAGAGTCGAATTGGATCGACTGAGATGACATGGTCTAACGCGCCCGCCATCCCCGCGCTGTTGACCGCTGAGTCGAGCATATCCGCACTGCCATTCGAAAGGATGGCTGTCGTCAGGCCGAGGCCTTTAATCGTTTGAAGCACGGCCAGATTCTCTGGAAATGGCCGCAGATGCTCATATTGGCGCATCAGCATTTCAACCTTTCCAGACGCACGGTCCAGTCCAAGCCGATCCAGTGTGTATTCGAGGGACAGGCGCGTTAACTCCCAAAACGGCCTGAAATATTGACTGCCGGACGCGCTGTGAGGATCGGACAGGGTAATCAGTCGCGTGTATTCAATTTGCTTATCGCGCCACTTCAAGGCGATCTCAACCCCCTTGCCTGGATAAAGCTCGTCAGCCATTACCTGAATGGAGTACACATCAAATAATGTTCCGTAGGCATCGAATACCACCGCCTTGATTTTCACAAAAACCCTCTCGATACGAATTGATTAACTGCCCAGCAGTTCAGCTTACCGCTTGGCGACCGCTGCTCCGAGGCGATACTGTCAACTGGGTAGCGTCGCTACCGCGAATAGGAGACACGGCATGAACCTCGAAACTCTCGACTGCACGCTCGACAGTGGCGTGCTCACGATTACCCTCAACCGGCCCGACAAGCTCAACGCGTTCAACCGCGTAATGATGGAAGAGCTCATCGCGGCCTTCGACCGCGCCGACGCGGACGATGCCGTTCGGGCGGTGATCGTTACTGGGGCCGGCAGGGCCTTCTGCGCGGGCGCCGATCTTTCGCAAGGCGCCAAGACATTTGACTATGCGGCCCGCAACGACCGCCCCGAAGTCGGCCGGGCCGTGGCCGGCGAGAATGTCGACTGGGGTGACGAATCCGTGCGCGACGGCGGTGGACGAGTCACCTTACGCATCTTCAACTGCCTGAAACCGGTGATCGCGGCCATCAATGGGCCGGCGGTGGGCATCGGGGCTACGATGCTGCTGCCGATGGACATCCGCCTGGCCAGCGAGCAGGCGCGTATCGGTTTCGTGTTCAACCGGCGCGGCATCACGCCCGAGGCCTGCTCAAGCTGGTTTTTGCCGCGCGTTGTAGGCATCAGCCGGGCTCTGGAATGGTCA
>CAIPGD010000446.1 GCA_903864485.1 uncultured bacterium
ACCTACGATCCGTTCCAATAGCGCCCTGCACGCCCTGTTTTCAGACCCTCTGGCCCTCGATGCGTGGCTCGAGCGCTGGCGAGAACGATGCGCTGAGGACGACCTCGCGCTCCAACGCAACCCCGCGACCCAGGCTGATGAGCGGTTTCGGGCAATGAATCAGGTCAACCCCCTGATCATTCCGAGAAATCACCAAGTCGAAGCGGCACTCACCGCGGCATCGGACGATGCGGATTTTGGACCGTTTGAGCGGCTCCTCTCGGCGCTTCGAGAGCCTTATGGCACCAATGATGATCCGGCTGTTTCTGTGCAATCGTTCGCGAAACCCGCCTCGGCTGCGTTTACAGACAACTACCGAACGTTCTGCGGGACCTGATTTACAGGGAATGGGCGCACGAAGGACCCATACAAACTGGGATTCGCCCCAGCCGCACTATTAAGGGGGTATTACGAGTCGCACGCCAGGGAAATAGCTCTTGTAACGACGTGGATCTCGCGTCAAAACCGGAAATCCGCTAACCGCGGCATGCGCACCGATAAAAAAATCGCCCAGAACATTGTTCTTGACTCCGCCACGACGGCGGTACCGTGAAAACGCTTTTCCTGCCAAGAACAAGGCCGGCTTGGGGATCTCGACAATCTTTAATTGCATCCCGTCGAGCACTCGATCAAGCGCTTCGATGTTGGAAAACGCGACTGAGAGTTCGGCGTAGATCACGCAATTAATCATCAGAAGGTGCAATTTTGACTGTGCCCTCAACTGCCCGATCGACCAATCGGCCCAATCGGGGTCATCCTCTACCAAGTCGACCAAAACGTTCGTGTCGACCAGCATCAATCATCACCCCTCAGCATTTGCATCAAATCTTCGGTTCGCCATTTCACATCGGCCTTACCCCGAGCAGATTCAAAACGATCCGGATAAGGCCCGGCGGCGCATTCGGACCGATGGATGACCACCTCACCCTCGTGATTGATTGCGAAGTTGACGGGCATTCCGGGCTTGAGCCCTAAAGCATCCCGGATCTGCTTGGGAATGGTTACTTGCCCCTTGACGGTCAGGATGGTTGGCATCTTGCCCTCTGGTGTTACCTAAAACGAGATGGTAATACCAAAAACGGGGGTAAACGCTCTAACGTCCCCGTACTCCCCCCTTCCTGCTGATGAAAAGTATGGTGTACTTCCAGTTCGACGATCGAACCATCCAGCATCACCGCCATGAATCAGCACTTTTTTCAATCAAAGTTCTCCCGGCTGACACGATCATTGTCACGACTATTTCTGCCGCTGTCGCTTGCTCTGACAGCGACGACGACGCAGGCAGCAGTCGATGCGCAATTGCTGGCAGCAGCGACCGCCACTCAACCTGCGCTGATCGCAACACTCGAGCAACTTGTATCGATTGAGAGCGGAAGTGGTCAATTGGACGGACTCGCTCGAATGGCGAGCGTGCTGGAGGGGCGACTGCAAGCGCTAGGCATGACAACACGTCGGCACAAAACGACGGCGGGTGCCGGGGCCGATGTCGTGATCGGATCAATGACCGGCACCGGTCGTCGCCGGGTTTTGATGATGGGGCATATGGATACGGTTTATCAGGCCGGCATCCTGAACACTCAGCCCTTCAAGCGCGAAGGCAACAAGCTCTACGGGCCAGGGATCGCGGATGACAAAGGGGGCATCGCCGTTATCCTTCATGCCCTGAAAATCCTTGGCGACGCCGGCTGGAAGGACTTTGACCAGATCACGGTGCTGTTCAATCCGGATGAAGAGGTGGGGTCCGTCGGATCAGGTGAACTGATCGCAGAAATGTCAGATCAGCACGAGATCGTTCTTTCTTTCGAGCCGACTTCGACCCGTGAGCACAACCAATCCGAATCATTACTGCTCGGTGCTGCAGGGACCGCGGCCGCAACACTCACTGTGAAAGGCCGAGCCTCGCACGCGGGTGTTTCACCCGAACTCGGACGCAATGCCATTATCGAAATATCGCACCAGATGATCCAAACCAAAGACGTTGCGGCTTCGATTCCTGGAACTCAAATGAACTGGACGAACGTCATCTCGAATAAGGCAACCAATCAGATCCCGGAACTCGCGACTGCGCGAGCGGACGTGCGCCTGACGATCCCCGGCGCTGAGAAGCCCTTGCTGACCGCGTTACAAGCCAAAGTCGCCGGCACAAGGTTGGTGCCGGACACCGAGTCCAATATTCAGCTTGTCATCGGGAGGCCCGCTTTCCGAGCCGGAGCAGCCGGTAAGGCGCTGGCCGAAAAGGCGCAGCAAATTTACCGCGAAATCGACCGAAGCCTCGTGTTGGTACCAATGATTGGAGGGGCCACCGACGCAGCCTTTGCAGGTCGTTCTGGCAAAGCGACCGTCGTTGAGAGTTTTGGACTGGCAGGTTTCGGGTACCACGCCCGTGATGAGTACATCGATATCGAATCGATCGTTCCGCGCCTTTATTTAACGACCCGCTTGCTGGTTGATCTCGGAAAAGGGATTTAATCAGCGGTCACATGGATTGATAATGCAAACCGACATCGAGATCGCGCAGCTCGCAGAAATGCGAAAAATATCGGATATCGCCAAGACTCGCTTGGAAATCCCCGAAGACGAGCTGGAGACATTCGGTCGTTTCAAGGCCTGAACTACATCGGCAAGAAGGCAATGATTTGCCTCCGAGAACCCTCTTTGGGTCCAGTGTTCGGTATCAAAGGTGGGGCTGCAGGCGGCCATGATTGACAACCACATTCACCATGGAAATCAATTAGGCATTGATATCCGCCGTATTCAATGGAAGCGCGTCGTCGATATGAACGATCGTGCCCTGCGAACGGTCACGGTAGGTCTTGGCGGACCAATTAACGGATCCCCCCGGGCAGAGGGATTCGATATTGTGGTGGCGTATGCGTTGCCAAGACGCAGAGTTCATTTTCAACCGATCCCAAATCTCGGGGCGCCCCCGACAATCATGTGATTTCGGTACGGGAAGTCCGGCTAGCCGCGGGTGCAGAGTTTGTTGTCATGGTTTGGGGAGACATCATGACGATGCCAGGCTTGCCTAAAAACCCTTCCGCAAGCAGCATCGATTATGTCGATGGCAAGGTCGTGGGTTTGTTTTAAGTCGGCCCGTCTTCTCCAAGACATCAGGACGCTGATTCCCGGGACCTGGCCGAAAACGACTGGACGTTCTTGGATGGCGCTTTGGTGCTGCTGAGAGGAATCGAACCCCCGACCTACTGATTACGAATCAGTTGCTCTACCAACTGAGCTACAGCAGCACAGCCCGACACTATAAACGGCAGCGTGCCTGTCGGGCATTTCGATCAACGAACCAGTTAGTCCCCTAGCCCCTTCGGCAAGGGGAAGCGCACATGTTCTTCGAGACCATCGAGGCGCTGGACTTCACCGGCGCCGAGTTCGCGAAGGCGGGCGACGAGTTCTTCAACCAACACTTCGGGGGCGGATGCACCCGCCGTCACCCCAATCCGAAGACGCCCCCGAACGCGCTCGGCATCGAGTTCGCTGGCGCTGCCGATCAGGAGCGCTTCAACGCCGAGGTTTTCGGCGACTTCGCGCAAACGATTGCTGTTCGAACTGCTTGGGCTACCGACGACAAGGACCAGATCGCATTGGGGCGCCATCTGCTTGACGGCGTCCTGACGGTTTTGGGTCGCGTAGCAAATGTCGCTCTTCTTGGGCTCGGCGATGGTGGGGAAGCGCTCGCGCAATGCCGCGACAATCCCAGCGCAATCATCAACCGACAGCGTTGTCTGGGTCACGTAGGCCAAGCGCTCTGGGTCTGCAACCTGCAGCATCGCCACGTCCGCGACCGTCTCAACGAGGTGAATGCCGCCCTGCGCCTGGCCCATGGTGCCTTCGACCTCGGGGTGGCCACGATGGCCGATCATGATCAGTTCGCGGCCCTCGCGCTGAATTTTGGCGACTTCGACATGGACCTTGGTGACCAACGGACAAGTGGCATCGAAGACCCGCAATCCCCGCGATTCGGCATCGGAACGGACCGCTTTGGAGACGCCGTGGGCCGAAAAAACGACGGTCGCACCGGTTGGAATCTGATCGAGTTCATCGACGAACACGGCGCCCATGCCCCGTAGGCGCGACACGACATGATCGTTATGAACAATTTCATGGCGCACGTAGATCGGCGCCCCGAACTTATCGAGAGCCCGCTCGACGATCTCGATTGCACGATCGACACCGGCACAAAATCCGCGCGGCTGCGCCAGCATGATCTGCATCAAAGGACTCCGATCACCCGGGCCTGCAGTCGCAAGCGCTGACCCGCGAGTGGATGATTGAAATCGAACACAGCGCGGGTCGCGTCGATGTTCTTGAGAACCCCCGCGTACGTTCCGCCGTTCGGCGCTGGGAACTCCACAACATCACCCGGAACCCATTCGGCGCCCGGCTCGCCGTGCTCATCAAGCACCGAGCGCAGGATGACCTGAACCAGTTCAGGATTGCGAATGCCGTAGGCGCTGTCGGGCTCGACCACGACGTCAATGGACTCACCCTCGGCCACGCCGACCAGACAATGTTCCAGCGGTTGGCTGAACTGCCCCGTGCCGAGTTGCAAGGTGGCGGGCTTACCCTCGAATGTGTCGGCGACCACGCCGTCTGCGTCAGCCAGACTGATCTTGAAATGCAAGGTCACGAACGAGTCCGCCAGAACACGCCGTCCCCCAGATTGGGATAGGCCTTGAGTTGAGGCAGGGCCCGAAGCGGGGGTTGCCGGCTTGGGCTTCAGAAGATTAAGTGGTTTTTTTTCCATGCCTCTATTTTAGACACTGGAATGCCGGCCCGAACAGAGGCAAATGCAATGCGAATCACCGACTGGCCTGCCAACGAACGCCCGCGCGAGCGCCTGCTCACCTTAGGGGTTGGCGTCTTGTCCGACGCCGAACTGCTTGCGATCTTCCTGCGTACGGGGGTTGCGGGCAGCAGCGCGGTCGAACTTGCGCGCACCTTACTGCAGGACTTTGGCGGTCTGGCTGGCCTGCTCGCCGCCGACAATCAACAGCTCGGTGCCTGTCGCGGCATCGGTCAAGCCACGGTTGCGCTGTTGCGGGCAGCACTTGAACTGGCCCGAAGAGCGCTTGCGGATGAGCTCACAAGAGGCGATACGCTGGCCAACCCGGCCCAGGTCGCGGGCTTTTTGCAATTGTGGTTGCGCGACCGTCCCTTCGAGGTTTTCGCGGTCCTTTTCCTAGACGCCCGTAACCGCCTGATCGTGGCTGAAGAACTGTTTCGGGGGACGCTGACTCAAACAGCGGTGTATCCACGCGAGGTTGTTCGAAGGGCTCTTGCGGTCAATGCGGCCGGCGTGATCCTGGCGCACAACCATCCTTCCGGGGCGGCCGAACCCAGCACGGCCGACCAGATCCTGACCCAAGCCTTACGAGCGGCTTGCGCGCTCGTCGACGTCCGGGTCCTGGACCATGTCATTGTTGCGGGCCATCAAACCCATTCATTTGCAGCGCATGGACGGCTTTGAATGAGATTGCGCACGAACGTGACTTGCATCATCAGACAATCAACGATAAATTAGAAGGCTTTTCTGAGAGGGAGTTCCACCATGGCTCGAGTTTGCCAAGTGACCGGCAAGGCGCCGATGGTCGGCAACAACGTTTCGCACGCCAATAACAAGACCAAGCGTCGTTTTTTGCCTAACCTGCAATACCGCCGGTTTTGGGTCGAAAGCGAAAAGCGTTTTGTGCGTCTACGCGTATCGAACGCTGGTCTGCGTACGATCGACAAAGTCGGTATCGACACGATTTTGGTTGACCTGCGCGCGCGCGGCGAAATCTGACGCCGGCCCTTTTTATCCATTACTAGAACGCGAGATCGCCCACCATGCGCGACAAGATCAAGCTTGAATCAACGGCCGGCACCGGTCATTTCTACACGACAACCAAGAACAAGCGCACCACGCCAGAGAAACTGGAGATCAAGAAATTTGATCCAGTGGCGCGCAAGCACGTCGCGTACAAAGAAACCAAACTGCGCTGAAAGCTCAGGGCCTGAGGCCTCAAGCCGCGTAACAGCGCACCCGCAGGGACAAGTCCTCCAGAGCCCGAACACCGCTGGCCTCGGCGCGCTGGCACCAACCCTGCAGTTGTAAGACTAACTGATCACTCGAGACCGTCGACCGCGACCACAGAGCGGTCAATTCGGCGCGCATCTCAAGCAGCTTACGCAGTGATTCACTGGCCGCACAAATATCGATCAGGCGGGCACGCTGCGCCTCAGTCCATCGCGACGCGTCGGTTGGAACCCAGCGCCTGGCTGACTCCACCAGTTTCGAATCTGACATCCGCGCTTGACGCAGGCGCTTAGCCTCTTCGCGACAGGCGCGTTTGAGGTGGATGGCGTAGGTACTCATCATGTCATGCCGATAGGCGAGCAACGCGGCCAACGAATCGCTATCCGGATGGGTCTTGGGCGACACAAAACGGGGCTTGGGGATCACCTTTTTGACCCGCGCCAGACCAAACAATGCGAGTACGCGGATGTACTGCCATCCCAGATCAAATTCGTACCATTTCGACGAGAATTTGGCCGAAGTCGGGTAGGTGTGATGATTGTTGTGCAACTCCTCGCCGCCAATCCAGATCCCCCAAGGCGAGATGTTGCGGCTGGCGTCAGCGCAATCGACGTTGCGGTAGCCCCAATAGTGGCCAATGCCGTTGATCACACCGGCCGCATGGATCGGTATCCACATCATCTGCAGAGCCCAGACTGAAATACCGATCGGGCCTAGCAACGCCAGATCAATGATCGCCATCATCGTGACGCCAATGACGGGATGGGCGGTGTAAACCCGCCGCTCGACCCAGTCGTCCGGGCAGCCATGACCAAACTTCTCGGTCGTTTCGCGATTCAGAACCTCTGCAGCGTACAACTAGGCCCCGCGCAACAAGACGGTGCGCAGGCCCCGGGTTTGCGGGCTATGCGGGTCCTCTGAGGTCTCACAGCGCGCATGGTGTTTGCGATGAACTGCCG
>CAIPGD010000447.1 GCA_903864485.1 uncultured bacterium
ACCTTTGGCTGCATGGCTTTAGCGACCGTTCGCTCGTGGACTGCGATCCTGAGTGGCATCCAGTACGCGTGGATGGCCATAACGGAGTCGGATATTTGATTGGCGAGCTTGTGACGCTTGGCCGGGGTCTTGATCAACTCAAGCTGGTCCGGACAGAACTCGTCTTGCCCCAGTAATCCGATCGGTCGGTACCACGCCTGGCCCTCTGGGGTATCGAGCATGGGTTTCCAGTCTTCCCAACTCAACTGCATCCTGGTGACAAAGCCGTGGGCCCACATTTCGGCGTCAACGTACTCGCGGCCCCGGTGCGTGACCGTCTCCCAGTAGGGGATGAACTCGCGGGGGTCCGATTCAAACCCCGAGATGATGCTGTTGAAGTGGCGCATGATCAGACTTAGCACGCGGTTAAGTTGATCCATCGACTTCATCGGGGGCAACATGGTGTCCATGCCCCAGACCTTTGGCAGCCATTGTTTGGGGTGCAGCGCCGTTGGCCCGATTGCGATGGCGTGCAGGTAGCAATCGAAGGTCTCGATGACCATCGAATCGTCAGAATCAACTTCGTAAAGCAGGAAGCGATTGAACTCTTGGAGTTCTGCGTCGGATAGGGGCTCGAATGCTTCGGCCATGGTTCGAAGGCTCGGGTAGGTGACTTAGCCCGAAAAATAACCCTTGCGTTGGAGATTTGCCAAGCGGGGGGACTACGGAGAAACCGAGGTGTTTGGGGCGCCTGAACGCCACGAGCAACCCGTCTAATACCGAAAACCAGCCCCAGTTAATTCAGCGCGTAACAGAGTATTTCTCTAAACGATCTCGAATGAGGATGCGGTCGGTTGTGCCGCACCACACCGACAAGTCGCACCGGGTGGGCGATTGTGTGGTCTTGGTTACTGCTGATGATCGAACGCTCGGAGGCAAGGCCCCATGAGACTACGTCGTAGACCTCTACTTGTAGCGGCCGTAGTCGTGACCATGATCAGCGTCTGTGGCTGCAGTAAGCCAGCGGAAGTGCCAGCTGGCAGTTCCGCCCCCGCATCCGTGGATATCAACCTGTCCGACGGAGACGTCTCGGAACGGGTTAAAACCGCGCTGCTTCAGTCGGACTCCCTCAAGGGCATGGACATCACGGTGGTGACAACTAAAGGAGATGTCCGGCTGACCGGCATTCTCGATAGCCAGCCTCAGGTCGACGAAGCGATCCGGATCGCCCGAGCGATCGAGGGCGTGCACTCGATTCATCACGAACTCACGATCAAAAAATAGCTGGACCGATGCGCAATCCCCGGGGGGGGTGCCTGTTGAGCGGACTCGAGCGCATCAACTCGAGCCGACACCCGATCGCGTCAATGTTCGTTGCCGTGCTGCACCTGTGTCTGACGACGCAATGAAGACGCCACGCTGGCACTCGCATGAGCAAGGCCGCGTCGCCCGCCCCATGCGGGGGCAGGACCAGATCGGGTTGATGCGCTGGCTGCCCGGGCTTTACGCGCTGCGCCACTATGAGCTGTCATGGCTGCCTCGAGACATTTTGGCCGGCCTGGTCCTGAGCGTACTGCTGGTACCGGTTGGCGTCGCCTATGCGGTGGCCGCCGGGCTACCGGGTATTACGGGTCTCTATGCGACGATCGCCGGCTTGCTGGCGTATGCGGTGTTCGGGCCCAGTCGGATCCTGGTGCTCGGACCCGACTCCTCGCTATCCCCGCTGATCCTGGCGGTCGTGATCCCGCAGTCGCTAGGCGACCCTGATCGTGCCATCTCACTAGCGGGAATGATGGCAATGGTTTCCGGTTTGCTTTGTGTTTTCGCTGGGTTGGCGCGCCTGGGCTTCGTCACCGAATTGCTGTCCAAACCGATACGCTATGGCTATATGAACGGGATCGCGCTGACGGTGATTACCAGTCAGTTGCCGGCGCTATTTGGCTTCGACTTGAACGCCGATGGGCTGCTCAATGAGTCCCGTCAGTTCGCGCTGCTGGTGGCGACCCGGACCAACTTCACGGTGCTGGCCATCGGCGTTGGCACGCTCGTGACCATCCTCCTTCTCAAACGCTACCCGAGTCTGCCGGGCGTAATGATTGCAGTGACGGGCGCGACCTTGGTCGCCGAGTCAAACGGACTGATCGATCGTGCAGGTATTCCCGTACTGGGTCCGTTAGCCCAAGGGCTGCCAGACTTTGTGTGGCCAACTTTAAGGTCAAACGATCTGGGCTCGTTGCTGGGTGGAGGGCTGGCCGTTGCGCTGGTTTCCTTCGCGGACACCAGCGTGCTGTCGAGGACCTACGCCGCAAGGAGTGGCGAGTTCGTTGATCCGAACCAGGAGATGATTGGTCTCGGCGCGGCCAACCTCGCTTCGGGCCTGTTTCAAGGTCTGCCAATCAGCGCAAGCGCTTCGCGTACGCCGGTGGCGATCGATGCGGGCGCACGAACCCAACTCACCGGTGTTGTGGGCGCTCTGGCC
>CAIPGD010000448.1 GCA_903864485.1 uncultured bacterium
ATCGCGTTCGGGTTGGATCGGATCGTCACGATGATGGCCGGTGCTGAATCGATTCGGGACGTAATCGCGTTCCCCAAAACGCAGCGTGCGCAATGTTTGCTCACCCAGGCGCCGAGTCTGGTCGATGAGAAGCAGTTGCGAGAATTGCACATCCGGGTGCGTGCCTCGGACCGCCCTTGAGCGGCAACAAAATCCCGGAGTCCGTGCTGGTCGTGATCTACACGGCGCAGCTCGATGTGCTGATTCTCGAGCGCGCCGATCGTCCCGGATTTTGGCAATCGGTGACTGGTAGCAAGGACGTCGTGGACGAGCCGCTGATGCAAACGGCCCAGCGTGAACTGGCTGAAGAAACGGGCTTCGAGCCCGATGCGATTGCTGGTTCGGTCTTGACGGACTGGCGCGAACATAATCGTTACGAAATCTATCCGCATTGGCGCCACCGTTATGCGCCCGGGGTTACTCATAACGTCGAGCATGCGTTTGGTTTCTGTTTGCCCGGTATGCAAGCGCCGACGCTCTCGGCGCGCGAGCATCTGGGCTTTCTCTGGCTGCCCTGGCGCGAGGCGGCCCAGCGCTGTTTTTCAATGACCAACGTCGCTGCGATTGAGTCCTTGCCCCGCCGCCAATGATTGCCTTCTGAATTCTCGCCAAAACTTGTCACGATCTTTGCCTGCACCATTGCCCTCGTTGCGGGTTGCCACCTACAACATTCATAAGGGCGTGGCGGCTGAGCTGTTTGGTTTTCGGCGGGCAGCGACCTTGCATGAGTTGCGCCGACGTTTGCATGAACTTAAGGCCGACCTGATCTTTTTGCAGGAGGTTCAGGGCCGTCATGACCGTCACGCGAGGCACATCAAGCACTGGCCGAGCGAGAGCCAGGAAGTTTTTCTGGCCCATGGCCCGCAGCTTCGACCGGTGTTCGAGTCTGCGTACGGGCGCAATGCCAATTATCTGCACGGCCATCATGGCAACGCGTTTCTGTCGCGCTTTCCGATCTTGCGCCGCGATCATCTCGACGTCTCTGATCATGTACTAGAGCGTCGGGGCGTACTCCATTGCGTCGTCGGAATCGACGGGGTCGAGGTGCATTGTTTTGTCATCCATCTCGGCCTACTCGGGTCGAGCCGAGAGCGCCAGGTGGCCGCCTTGATTGCCTGGATTCGCGAGGTGGTTCCGCCATCGGGACCGCTCCTGATCGCGGGCGACTTCAATGACTGGCGACACCGTCTGAGCGACACCCTGCGCGAGGCGCTCGACGTTCATGAGTGCTGGTCCACATCGCAAACATCGCAAGCGGGTTCACGCGCCGCGAGAACGTTCCCAGCACTCTTTCCCTGGCTGCAGCTTGACCGGATTTATCAGCGCGGTTTTGCGGTCGAGCAGGTCAAGGTTTTGCAGGGTTCTGCGTGGTCGCGGCTTTCAGACCATGCACCGCTAGTGGCCGATCTTCGGCCTCTGGTGGGGGCCTCGTAGCGCAAGGCCCAGGGCCCGCCGAAGCCGATGCGCGATCTGGCTCCTCATGCGCCTCATTGGACAACGCCCCTGCGACCACGCCTGGTGGCTGGCAATGAAGTTACCCTGCTGCAAAACGGGGCCGAGTATTTCCCGGCGCTTGAGCGCGCGATGGTGGTGGCAAAGCACACGGTCTTTCTGGAAACCTATTTGTTTGAGGCCGACCCGAGTGGCTGGCAGATTGCCCGCGCCATGGCTGCGGCGGCTGGCCGGGGAGTTGCGGTCCATCTGATCATTGACGGGTTTGGCTGCGCCGCGTTTGATCCGGTGATACGCCAGCATCTGCAGGCTGCGGGCGTGCGAATCGAGGTTTTTCGTCCCGAGAACGGCGCGCTTCTGTGGAGCCGAAAGCGTCTGCGACGCATGCACCGCAAGCTCGCGGTCATTGATGGCGAGATCGGGTTTGTCGGTGGTATCAATGTGATTGACGATCAGATCGATCCCAATCACGGCGCGTTGGCGGCCCCGCGCGCCGACTTTGCAGTTCAGTTACGGGGCCCAATCGTTGCCAGTGTGCACCTGGCAGCCTGGCGGCTTTGGTGGCAGTTGACGATGACGAACGTACCCTTTCGGATGCGGATGCGGATGGGAAAGGACGCGCGACGAGAGCCTGAGCGACGGCGAGCGCCGCTGTCGCGGATGCCAGATCCGCCGGGCCCAGCTCCCGCGGTGGCCGGAGGACTGCGAGCGATGCTGGTGTTGCGCGACAACTTGCGGCTGCGGCACTCGATTGAGCGCGCCTATTTGCGGGCTATCGGGCACGCCCGGCAGGACATCTTGATCGCTTGCGCCTATTTCTTGCCAGGGCTGCGTTTTCGGCGCGCTCTGCGGTCAGCCGCCCGCCGCGGGGTTCGTGTACGCCTGCTGTTGCAGGGCCGCGAGGAATACCGGTTGCCGCATTGGGCACAGCAGGCGATGTACGAGGAATTTCTCAGCGCGGGGATTGAAATTGTCGAGTACCAGCCCAGCTTTTTGCATGCCAAGGCGGCAGTGATCGACGACTGGGCAACCGTGGGATCTTCAAATATCGACCCGTTTTCGCTGCTGTTAGCGCGCGAAGCGAACATTGTGGTGATCAATACGGATTTTGCTCAGGGTTTGCGCAGTGCGATTGAACGCTTGATTGAGAGCGGCGGGCGCGCCTTGGTGCCTACTTTGCATGCCCGCCGGGGGCTTTTCGCCCGCTGCTTGCAGGGGCTTGCTTTTGGACTTTTGCGGGCGATGGTTGCAATTTCGGGTCACGGGGCGGGCGATCGTGCCAGATTTTAAGGACAGTGCCGCTTGGACCTTGTTGGGCGTGGATTTCACCAGCGCGCCCTCGCGGCGCAAGCCCATCACCGTGGCCCGCGGTGTCCTTGAGCCTCCCGTCTCAGCCGGGCTCGAGGGCGCGATTCATGTCCTTGCGCTGGAGAGCTGCCCGGATTGGGCGGCCTTCGATGGGCAACTGAACCAGCCCGGGCCCTGGGTGGGTGCGTTTGATCTCCCGTTTGGGCTGCCGCGCACGTTGGTGCAGACCCTGGGTTGGCCCGAAGACTGGCGGGCGATGATTGACCTTTACACCCGGCTCTCTCGCGATGAGATTCGGGCGCGCTTTCGGTCCTTTTGTGCCGATCGCCCCGTTGGGCATCGGTTTGCCCACCGTGCCACCGATGGACCGGCCCGATCGAGTCCCTCGATGAAGTGGGTTAACCCGCCCGTCGCTTTCATGCTGCATGCGGGCGTGCCGCGCCTTCTCGCCGCCGGTGTAACGCTGCCAGGGTTGCAGGCTGGCGACCCGGGTCGGATTGCCCTCGAAGCCTACCCGGCGCTGGTCGCACGTGCCTGTGTCGGTAAGCAGTCCTACAAGAGCGATGCAGCGCAGGGGGCGACGGGGCCGCGCCGGGCCGCTCGTGAAGCGATCGTGGCGTCGCTCGAGAGAGGTGATTACGGTTTTGACGGTCGCTGCGTTGTCTTGCCTCTGGGAATGCGCGAACAATTCATTGACGAGCCGGGCGCTGATCAGCTTGATGCCGTCCTGGCCCTGGTTCTGGCCGCTTGGGCCCTGACCCGACGGGAGGCGAATTGGGG